>BEII01000280.1 GCA_002898935.1 bacterium HR32 | reverse complement strand
GACGTCCGGTTCCGCGCGGGCGAGCAGGAGGTCCCTGTGCGCGTGCGGATGGTCCGGGATGGCCGTCCGCTGCAACCGGCCGACCTGGCGGACGTCCTGGTGGCCGCGGTGGGCGGCCGTCCGGTCTACCTGCGGGACGTGGCGTGGGTGGAGCCGGGCAGCGGGCCCACCCAGATCGACCGGCGGGACCGGCAGCGGGTGGTGACCGTGTCGGCCAACCTGGAGCCCGGGACGTTCGCGGGCAACGCCAACCAGCTGGCCGCCCGCGCCATCGCGGACATCCGGCCGCCGGGGGTGTCGGTGGAGTTCGGCGGTCAGGCGGAGCAGATCGCAGAGGCCGGCGGGACCTTCCTGTTCGCCCTGGCCCTGGGGGTGGTGCTCGTCTACATCCTGCTCGCGGCGCCGTTCGAGAGCACCTTCACCCCGCTGTCCATCATGTTGGCTCTGCCGCTGGCTTGGGTGGGAGGCATTCTGGCCCTGCTCGCGACCGGCAAGAGCCTGTCCATGGTGAGCGCCATCGGCTTCATCCTCCTGACGGGACTCGTGATGAAGAACTCCATCCTGCTCGTGGACTACACCAACACGCTGCGGGCGCGCGGGCTGGACCGCACGAGCGCCGTCCTCCAGGCTGGGCCGACGCGGTTACGGCCCGTGCTCATGACCACCCTCTCCGTGGTCCTGGGGAGCCTCCCGGTGGCCCTGGAGTTCGGGAAGGGGTCGGAGCTGCGATCCCCGCTGGCGTGGGCGGTGATCGGAGGGTTGGTGTGGTCTACCGCGCTCACCCTGTTGGTGATCCCCGTCACGTACACGCTGCTGGACGACCTGCGGACCTGGGTGGGACGGGTCCGCGCGCCCAAGCCCGTGCGCGCCGCGGAGGTGGCGGAGGAGGCGGGACGGTGAAGCTGGTGGTGGTGGTGTACGAGGCCGGCGTGGACGACTCGGTGACGGAGCTGTTGGGCAAGCTCGGGGTGTCGGGCTGGACCAAACTGGAGGGTGCCACCGGGATGGGCCACAAGGGGTTGCGCTTGGGCACCCCCATCTGGCCGGGGACGAACAACGTGCTGCTCGTGGCGATGGACGAGCAAGGGCTGCTTCCGTTCCTGGACGCCCTGGAGGACCTGAAGCGGGAGTACCGGAAGCCACCCGCGGTTTTCGCCTTCGTGGTACCCGTGGAGGCGGTGCGGTAGGATGCACGGGCGGTCGCTCCGCGTCCTGGTGGCCGCGACCTTCCTGGTCGCCGGGGGACTTTACGCCGTGTGGGCGCGTCCCCAGGGCGAGCGAGACCGCATCGAGGCGAGCGGGACGATCGAGGCCACCCAGGTAGACGTATCGCCGAAGGTGTTGGGTCGCATCACCCGGATCCTCGTCCGGGAGGGGGACGAGGTGCGGGCAGGCCAGGTCGTGGCGCAGCTGGAGGCTGAGGAGCTCGCGGCCCAGGTCGCTCAAGCCCGGGCGAACCTCCGCGCGGCACAAGCCCGGCTCGCCCAGGCGGACGCGGCGCTCGCGCTCCAGAGGGCCCAGTATGGGGCCACGGTGGCGCAGGCCGAGGCTGCGGTGGACGCCGCCCGGATCCGACTCCCGCAGGCTCAGGAGAGCACCGAACTCCAGCGCTCGGCCGTCGCTGCGCAGCTGAGCCAGGCCCAGGCCCAGCTAGACCAGGCCCGGGCACAGCGGCTCGCGGCGGAGGCGAACCTCAGGGCCTTGACCCGTACCCTGGAGGCCACCCGGGCAAACCTCCGGGCCGCGGAAGCCACCCTTCGCACGGCGCAGGCGAACCTGGCCTCCGCCCGGGCGCAACTGGACCGGGTCCGGGCCGACGCCGTGCGCGCGGACGCCCTCTACCAGGCCGGCGCCATCGCGGCCCAGCAGGTGGACGCGGCCCGCACCCAGCTCCTCGCTGCGGAGGCCGCCCATGAGGTCGCCCGGGCCCAGGTGGAGGCCGCCCGGGCTCAGCGGGACGCGGTGGCAGCTCAACTTGCCGCCCTTGCCGAGCAGAGGCAGGCAGCGACGCAGGCCGTAGCCCAAGCCGCGGCCCTGGAGGCCGCAGCGAAGGCTTCCCTAGAGGCAGCCCGGGCAGGAAGACGACAAGTCTCCATTCGCCGGTTGGAGGAAGAGGGAGCCCGGGCCCAGTTGAACCAGGCGGAGGCCACCTTGCGCTCGGCCCAGTCCACCGCCCACTTGGTCGAGCAGCGCGCCCGAGAAGTGGAGGCGGCCCGGGCCGCGGTGGAGCAGGCCGAGGCCGCCCTCCGTCTTGTAGAGGCGAACCGCTCGGAGACCCTGCTCCGAGCACCGATCTCCGGGATCGTCCTCGCCCGCCTCGTGGAGGTAGGAGACCTCGTGAGTCCGGGGTCTCCTCTCCTCACCGTCGCGGACCTCCGGCGGCCCTACCTGCAGGTGTTCGTGCCGGAAGCGGATCTCGGGCGGGTGAAGCTGGGGCAACGTGTGGAGGTGCGGGTGGACGCCTTCCCACAGCGGACGTTCGCCGGTCGGGTGGTGGAGATCGCGAACCGCGCGGAGTACACGCCGGGGAACGTCCAGACCCGGGAGGAGCGCACGAAGCTCGTCTTCGCGGTGAAAATCGCGGTGGAGAACCCGGGTGGCGTCCTTAAGCCGGGGCTCCCGGCCGACGCCGTGATCCGCGTCCGGCCGTGAGCGAGGCACCCCTCATTGAGGTGAGAGGGCTCACTCGGACCTTCGGCCCCATTCGGGCCGTAGACGGCGTGGAGGTGGACGTCCGGCGGGGGGAGATCTTCGCCCTCGTGGGACCTGATGGCGCAGGGAAGACGACCTTCATCCGGATCCTCGGCGGAGCGCTTGAGCCGACGGCGGGGGTGGCGCGGGTCTGCGGGTACGACGTGGTGCGGGAGTCTGAGGCGGTGAAGTCCCGTATTGGCTACATGCCCCAGCAGTTCAGCCTCTACGGTGACCTCACCGCCCTGGAGAACCTTCACTTTTTCGCCGACCTCTACGGCGTTCCCTCCGGCCTGTTCTCCGAGCGCGCACAGCGGCTGTTGCAGGCCCTGGGTCTGGGAGACGCCCGCCACCGGCCCGCCGGAACCCTCTCGGGCGGCATGCGGCAGAAGCTCGCCCTGGCCTGTGCCCTCGTGCACGACCCCGAACTCCTCCTGCTGGACGAGCCCACCACCGGCGTGGATCCCGTCTCCCGGCGGCGGTTCTGGCGCATCCTCTACGACCTCAACCGGCAGGGGATCACGGTGTTCCTGAGCACCACGTACATGGACGAGGCGGATCGGGCCTCCCGGGTGGGGCTCATCCACCGGGGCCGGCTCGTGGCCTGCGACGACCCAGCGGTCCTGCGCTCCCAGCTCCCGGGCGTCGTGGTGGAGGTCGTGGCTAGTCCCCGTCGGCGGGCGGGCGCGGTCCTGCAGGGCCATCCCCTCGTGTCAAGCGTCGACGCCTTGGGCGATCGGTTCCGCGTCCTCCTCGCCTCTCCGGAGGCTCTGGGTGCGCTGCAACAGGCGCTGCAGTCCTCCGGA
>BEII01000279.1 GCA_002898935.1 bacterium HR32 | reverse complement strand
CGTTCCTCTCCCACCTGGGCGACTACCGGTGCCCTGGCTGCGGCTTCGAGCGTCCACCGCTCGACGTCGCAGCCGGCTCGATCGCGCTCGAGGGGCTGTAGCGCCTCTCGTTCGAGGTGACGGTACCCGGGCGCGAGCCCTGGCCGGTAGAGGTTCCCCTGTCCGGGCTCTACAACGTGTATAACGCCCTCGCGGCAGTGGCCGCGTCCCTGGCGCTCGGGATCGTGCCCGAGGTGATCCAGGCTGGCCTCGCCGCCACGCGGGCCGCCTTCGGCCGCCTGGAGCGGGTGAGCTATCGGGGCCGCTCGCTCGTCATCGTGCTGATCAAGAACCCGACTGGGCTCAACGAGGTCGTGCGGATGCTGGCGAGCGCGCGCGTCGAGGCGCCGCTGCTCATCCTGATCAACGATCTCGACGCCGACGGGCGTGATGTCTCCTGGCTCTGGGATGCCGACCTGGAGCCACTGTCCGAGGCTCGTTTCCCGGTCTTCACCGGCGGCATCCGCGGAGCGGACATGGCACTCAGGTTGAAGTACGCCGGCGTTCCCCAGGAGCGGCTGCGCGTGCTGGGCGACTTGCCCGGCGCGCTCGACGCCTTCGTGAGCGAGCTGGCTCCCGGACAGACGGGGTACATCCTGCCGACCTATACCGCCATGCTCGCGCTGCGCCGCGCGCTGGCCGGCCGTGGCGTCGCGCCGGCGTTCTGGCAGCAGTGAGGAGGTGAGCCGTGGAGCTGACGATCTGCTGGCTCTATGGCCGGACGATGAATATCTACGGGGATCGCGGCAATGTCCTAGCGCTGGCCCAGCGCTGCCGCTGGCGCGGGATCGAGGCGCGGGTCATCGAGCTCGGCGTCGGCGAGCCGCTGGAGCCCGGCCGGTGCGACATCTTCTTCTGGGGTGGCGGGCAGGATCGCGAGCAGGTGGCCGCAGCGCGGGATCTCCAGGGACCGAAGGGCGAGATCTTGCGGCGCGAGATCGAGGAGGGAGCGCCGCTGTTGGCGATCTGCGGAGGGTACCAGCTTCTCGGCCACTATTACCGGCCGCATCAGGGCGAGCCCCTGCCCGGTCTCGGCGTTTTCGACGCCTGGACCGAGGCCGGATCGCGCCGGATGATCGGCAACGTCGTGGTCGAGAGCGAGGAGTTCGGTGAGCTGGTGGGCTTCGAGAACCACAGCGGCCGTACCTTCCTGGGGCCGCAGTCCCGGCCGCTGGGCCGCGTCCGGGTCGGTTGGGGCAACAACGGCGAGGACAAGACCGAGGGATGCCGCTACCGGAACGCGATCGGTTGCTATCTCCACGGCCCGGTCCTGCCGAAGAACCCGCAGCTCGCCGACTTCCTGATCGAAGCCGCCCTCCGGCGACGCTACGGCGAGGTCATGCTTCCCCCGTTGGACGACACCCTGGAGCGGTTGGCCCATGCCTCGGCGGTGAGCCGCGCGCAGTCGGCCAGGTGACCGCCGTCGTCACACCTGCTCGGCCGCCTTGCGCGCGGCGATCAGCAGTGGGTCCCAGACCGGCGAGAAAGGCGGGGCGTAGGCGAGGTCGAGGTACATGAACTCGTCGACCCGCATCCCGGCGTGCAGCGCCGCCGCGACCACGTCGATCCGCTTGCCGGCGCCCGGGCCGCCGACGATCTGCGCGCCGAGTAGCCGGCCGCTCCCCTTCTCGGCCAGTAGCTTGACCACCATCAGCGCGGAGTCGGGGTAGTAGCGCGCTCGCGTGCGGTCCTCGATCCGGGCGACGCCGTACTCGAAGCCGAGCGCCTGAGCCTCGCGCTCGCTCAGCCCCGTGCGGGCGACCTCGGTCTGGTTGAACTTGGTGATGGCAGTGCCGACGACGCCTGGGAAGCGGGCGTAGCCACCACCGAGGTTGATGCCGCAGATCCGGCCCTGCTTATTGGCGGTGGTGCCGAGCGGGATGTACGCTGGTCGCCGGCTCACCAGATGGAATGTCTCTGCGCAGTCGCCGGCTGCCCACACGCCCGGGATACCAGTGCGCATCCGGTCGTCGATCCGCACGGCGCCGCTCTCGCCGAGCGGGAGGCCGGCCTCGGCCGCCAGCTCGCTGCGCGGCTGTACCCCTACCCCGAGGACGACCAGGTCAGCCGGGAGCGTCCGCCGGTCGGTCTCCACGGCTCGTACCTGGCCGCCGTCCGCGTGGAAGCCGGTCACGCGCTCTTCGAGATAGACCTTCACCCCCGCTTCGCGGAGGGCCGCCGAGACGAGCGCGCCCATGTCCGCGTCGAGCGTCCCCATCACCTCCGAGCCCAGCTCGACCAGCGACACATCCAGCCCGCGGGCGACGAAGGCTTCGGCCATCTCGATGCCGATGTAACCACCACCGACGATCACCGCCCGCTGCGGGCGCTCGTCCTCCACAATCTGGCGCAGGAGCAGGCCATCCGCCAGCGTCGCGACGCCATAGATCCCCCGGCTACGGGCGCCGGGTACCTCCAGCCACCGTGGGCCGGCGCCGGTCGCGTAGACGAGCTGGTCGACCGGCTCACGGTAGGTCGCGCCGTCCTCCAGGCGGCGCACGGTGACTGCACGCGCCGCGAGGTCGATAGCGACGACCTCTTGACCGGTACGGACATCGATGCCGCGGCGGCGGTGCTCCGCGGGCGAGCGGGCGATCAGCTCGTCTTCGTCGTCGACCAGACCGGCGACGTAATACGGGATGCCTCAGGCGGAGTAGGAGGTGTGCTGCCCACGCTCGAAGGCGATGATCTCCAGGTCGTCGCGCATCCGCAGGGCCTGCGCGGCCGCGCTCATCCCAGCCGCGTCGCCCCCGACAATGATCAGCCGATCCTTCGTCGCCATCTGCCGGTCCCTCTCCGGCTATCCGCACACGATCGCATCTTCGACCGCCATCCTACCATGATCGCACGCGATCGCCGCCTCACTCACCTTCGGCTCCCTCTCCTGCCCTCACCCCGCCCTTCGGGCACCCCTCTCCCGCGCTCGCGGGAGAGGGGGGAGGGGGTGAGGGGTGCTCGCGGGAAAGGGGCCGGGGGTGAGGGTAGCAGAGCGGAAGAGAAGGGCCGGGAGGGTGGCGTGAGCCGTCCTACAGCGGGCGCTTGGCCGGCATGCCGGGCCGGCGCGGGTACCTCTCCGGTACCGGCCGTTCCAGTCTCACCACGACGATGGTCGTGCCGCGCAGCGCCTCGATCTGGACGGGCTCGACTGCGACCAGCCGGGCGCCGAGGATCTCCAGCGCCCGGCGAGCTCCGGCCACCTCGCCGTCAACCCCGGCACCCTTGGGGAAGATGCCCCAGCCGCCGGGCCGGCAGAAGGTGAGGCAGAACTCGAGGAGCGCTGGCAGCGGGGCGACCGCCCGGGCGGTCGCCACGTCGAACACGCCGCGGTAGCCAGCGTCGTGCGCCAGCGTCTCGGCCCGGGCGTGGACTGCGCGGACGCTCGAGAGCTCGAGGGCCTGGATCGCGGCCTCTAGGAAAGCGACCTTCTTACCGGTAGCCTCCACCAGCGTGACCTCGATCC
>BEII01000278.1 GCA_002898935.1 bacterium HR32 | reverse complement strand
TACTGCCACCACGAGCGCTGGGACGGCAGCGGCTACCCGCGCGGCCTGAGGGCCGAAGAGATCCCGCTTGCCGCCCGGATCTTCGCCGTGGTGGACGTGTGGGACGCCCTGAGGTCCAGCCGCCCCTACCGGCCTGCCTGGCCGGAGGACCGGGTGCGCGCGTACCTGCGGGAGCAGGCGGGCCGCCAGTTCGACCCCAAGGTGGTGGAGGCGTTCCTGAGGATGCTGGAAGGACGGCCCGCCGACGGCTGACGGGGGTCCTACTTGGAGTGTTTGTCCGCCACCTTGGTGGCGCCGTAGGCCTCGGGCTTGGTCTTGGCGGCGTAGCCGGAGCCCGTGACCATGCCCACCACCTCTCGGATCACGGACTTGGTTTCCCCACGGTCGCCCACGTCCAGGTGGATCTCGATGGGCAGCTGGGCGTGGCCGTTGCGGGCCAGGGCCGCAGAGAGCCGCGAGGCCACCTCCAGGCTCAGGGACGCCTCGTAGAGGATCCTCTGGCGGAGGCTGTCGATCTTGCGGTTGTGCTGCTTCCGGTAGAAGTACCGGCCGCCTTGGCCGACCCGGTGGATCACGATGGCGGTGACGAAGCAGGTCTGGTCGGACACCAGGGAGTCCGTGCCGACGATGAGGTGGTACTGGCGCTCCGGCTCCTCCTCCACGAAGGCGACCAGGTGCCGGAACATCTCGTCGAAACTGAGCCGCCCGAGGCTCGGGCTCACGTACTCCATGGCGTTTCGAGGCCAGTATACGCCCGCTCGCGGGCGCGGGCTACAGCTCCCGGCGTCCCTCCAGGGCCTTGGCGAGGGTGACCTCGTCCGCGTACTCCAGGTCACCTCCCACCGGGAGCCCGTGGGCGATGCGGGTCACCCGTACGCCCAGGGGCCGGATGAGGCGGGCGAGGTACAGCGCGGTGGCGTCCCCCTCCACCCGCGGGTTGGTGGCGAGGATGACCTCCTTCACCTCACCGGTCCGCAGGCGGTCCAGGAGCTCCCGGATGCGCAGGTCCTCCGGGCCCACACCGTCCAAGGGGGAGATGGCCCCCTGGAGGACGTGGTAACGCCCCTTGAACTCCCGAGCCCGCTCCAGCGCCACGACGTCCCGGGAGTCTTCCACCACGCACAGCACCGACGGGTCGCGGCTGGGGTTCGTGCAGATCTCGCACGGGTCGGTGTCCGTCAGGTGGAAGCACACCGAGCACGGGCGGGTCCGGGCCTTGGCCTCGACCAGTGCCTCCGCGAGGGCCCGGACCTCCGGTTCGGGCATGCGGAGCACGTGGAACGCGAGCCGCTGAGCGGTCTTCGGCCCCACGGTGGGCAGGCGGGACAAGTGCTCCACCAGGCGAGCCAGCGGTTCGGGGAGCGACATGGCTACGGGAACAGGCCCGGCAGCCCGAGGCCACCCGTGAGGCCGCGCAGGCGCGCCTCCGCGAGTTCGCGGGCGCGCGCGTGGGCCTCGTTGACCGCGACACGCACCAGGTCCTCCAGGGTCTCCACGTCGTCGGGGTCCACAGCTTCCCGCGCGATGCGGACCTCCACCAGGCGGCCGTGGCCGTCCGCCACGACCCGGATGGCCCCTCCGCCCGCCGTGGCCTCCACCCGTTCTCCGTCCAGCTGCTGCTGAACGCGCGCAAACTCCTCCTGCATCTTCTGGACCTGCCGGAGCATCCGGCTCATGTCCCGCACGGGAACCTCCTCAGTCCTAGCTGCGTTCCTCCGGGTCCAGGGGACGGAAGGCCACCGCGGGCCCCAACAGGTGGGTGGCCTGTTCCACCAGGGGGTCCCGCGGGGCGGCGGGCGGGGAGGCTGGTCCGTCGGGTGCCACGAACTGCACGCGCAGCTCCGACCCCAGGACCGCCCGAACCGCGTGCTCCACCAGGCCCCGGTGTCTGGGGTCCTCAAGGGTGCGGAGGGCGAACTCGCTACCCGGGGGGAAACGCACCACGAGCCGCCCGGCCTCCACCGCGGCGGGCTGCCCTTCGGCCAACAGCGCGAAGGTGTACGCGCGTTTGGCCTTCACCTCCTCCAGGACCCGCGGCCACCGGGCAGCGGCCTGCTCCAGGGACACGGGCGGGTCCACACCGAGCGAGGTGGGCTGGGGTGCAGGAGGTGCCGGCTCGGGTCTGGGCGGGCTCTGCGGGGTCTTGAGCCGCTGCTCCAAACGCTCCACCCTGGCCCGCAGCCCCTCCAGGCCTGGGTCCAGGTCCGGCCGGGCGAGGCGCAGGAGGGCGAGTTCCAGGGCCAGGCGCGGGTGCGCGCTCCAGCGGGCTTCCCCTTCTGCCGCAGACAGCAGCGAAAGCGCCCGCAGCAGCGCCTCCGGCGCGAAGCCGCGCGCCTGCTCCGCAAGGTGCGGGTAGCGGTCTTCCGGGGCGTCCACCAGGCCGCGGGGATCCTGGGCCACCCGGAGGACCAAGAGGTCGCGGAAGTGGCCGAGCAGCCGACGCAGCACCGCGCGCACGTCCCGGCCGCCCTCGACGAGGTCGCTCGCTACCCGCAGGGCGGTGGCGGCATCCTGGGTACGCACGGCCTCGGTGAGGGCGTCTACGACCTCGTCCTCCAGCAGGCCGAGCAGCCGCACCACGTCCGCTTCCGAGATGGGCCCCGCGACGCTTGCGGCCAGCTGGTCCAAAACACTCTCGGCGTCCCGCAGGGCGCCGTCCGCGGCGCGGGCGATGCGGTGCAGGGCCCCTGGCGACACGGACAGCCCCTCTCGCTCCGCGATACGGCGCAGCCGCTCGACCACCTGCGCGGTGGGGATCCGGCGGAACTCGAACCGCTGGCAGCGGGACAGAATGGTGGCCGGGAGCCGGTGGGGCTCGGTGGTGACGAGTACGAAGACCACGTGGGGCGGCGGCTCCTCCAACGTCTTGAGAAGCGCGTTCTCCGCCTCCGTGGTGAGCATGTGCGCCTCGTCCAGGATGTACACCTTGTACCGCCCGCTGGCGGGCGCCAGGCGCACCCGTTCCCGGATCTCCCGGATCTCGTCAATGCCGCGGTTGCTGGCCGCGTCCAGTTCGATCACGTCCATGGAGAACCCGTCCGCGATGGCCCGGCACGCCTCGCACGCGTTGCACGGGTCCGGGGTGGGCCCCCGCTCGCAGTTCAGGGCCTTGGCCAGGATCCGAGCCGTGGTGGTCTTGCCCGTCCCGCGGTGGCCGCTGAACAAGTAGGCGTGGGCCACGCGGCCGGAAGCGATGGCCGACCGCAGGGTGCGCGTCACAGGCTCCTGCCCCACCACGTCGTCGAACGACTGGGGACGCCACTTGCGGTACAGGGAGAGGTGCGCCATGGGTCCGTGGGACGTCAGCACTGCTATTCTACCGGAGAAGGCGGAGGCGGACGAGGTTGACCGGGGTCCTGTTCGCAGCGATGGCGGCCGGGCAGGTGGCCGCGGCGGTGTGGGTGTACCGCGACGCGGCGCGCTGGACCCGGGCCGCATGGGGTTGGGGGGTTTCGGTGGCGGCCCTGGCGCCCGTGTTCTTCCCGCTGTACGTGCTCGCGGCCCG
>BEII01000277.1 GCA_002898935.1 bacterium HR32 | reverse complement strand
CGGTGCGCCCCGTCGCGTGCAGCCGCGCCACCAGCCCTTCCACGACCGCGGTCTTGCCGGCTCCGGACTCGCCCACCACGCCCAGCACGAGGGGTGCGGGCTGCGGGGGGGGGACCGATAGCGACTCCGAGCTCTCGTCGTGCGTCAGCAACAGGGTCGCGACGAGCGAGCCAGTGCGAAGCGGGGGCGTGGGCCCCGGCAGCAGCACGAGGCCGTGTGCGCGCGCCGGACCTTCCAGCACGCCGCCGCCAATCGGCTGTACCTCCGGGCGGTCCGCATCGAATTCTAGGCGCGCCCACAGCGCCCTCGGCCTGTCGGTGGCGGGCAACCGCCCCCGCAGTCGCGCCAACACCACCGGCCGCACCACGTCACGGCGGCCGCCCAGGCGTAGGAGCAACGGCCGGACCAGCAGGTGGTAGGCGGCCATGCACGCTGCGGGAGACCCGGATAGACCCACAGCCCAGCGGCCTGCCGCCTGTGCAGCGAAGAAGGGGCCGCCCGGCTTCAGGTCCACCCGCCCCACCACCCGGCGCGCCCCCAAGTCTAGCCACGCGCGGGGGACCCGGTCGTGGCGCCCTATGGAGACCCCGCCGGTGGTGAGGACCACGTCGTACGGGCCCGCGAGCGCCGCCCGGAACCGAGCGCGTAGGGCTTCGGGGCGGTCGGGCACGAGTCCCCCGTACTCCACCTCACACCCAGCCCGCGCGAGTTCCGCAGCCAGCGCGAAGGCGTTGGTGTTCACCGTACACCCCGGGGGAGCGGTCGCAGGGGGCTCGATCAGCTCGTCCCCCGTACAGAACAGCACCACGCGAGGTCTGCGGTGGACGCGGACCTCGCGCACCCCACCCGCGACGAGCGCGGCCACCGCACCCGGGGTTACCGCTTCGCCCGGACGGAGCAGCACCGCACCCTCCGCCAGCTGTTCCTGTGCGTCTGCCACGTGGCGTTTGACCGGGACCGGCTTGGTGACCACCACGGCGGCACCCTCTCGTCTGACCCACTCCACCGGCAGCACGCGGTCGCCCCTGAGCGGCATGGCAGCGCCGGTGCTGGTCACCCACGCCTCACCGCGCGCGGGGCCCGCGCCCGGGGGCTTTCCGGGCCGCGCCTCGCCGGTCACCAGAAGCCGCACGGGTGCCTGTGCGGACGCTGTGCGCACGTCCTCGTCGTGGCACACGTAGCCGTCCATGGCGGCCCGCGCAAACCCCGGCGCGGCCCGGGCCGCGTGCACCTCCTCCGCGCTCACCCGACCCGCAGCCGCGGTGCACGGCACGGGCTCGGCCTCCAGGGGAGAGGCGGCGGCCAACAGCCTCTGCAGGGCCCTCGCTACGGGCTCAGGCATTCCACGGACGATTCCCCCGCCCACCCGTACGACTCCTGCCTGTTGCCGCTCCGGCGCCGTCGTCTCACCATGGAGCTACGGTGGAGCGAGCTGCGGGAGTCGTCCTGGCCGGGGGCCGCAGCCGCCGGATCGGCACGGACAAGGCGCGGCTACCCTTCGGCGACACCACGCTGCTGCGGCACGTGGTGCGGCGCGTCGCCGCTGCTTGCGCCCCCGTGTGCGTGGTGGCGTCGAGCTCGGACGCCTACCCGAAGCTAGGGGTCCCCGTGGTCACAGACCGCGTCCCGGGCCGGGGACCGCTGGAGGGGCTTGCGGTGGGCCTGCGGCACGTGCCCACACCGTGCGCGGCCGTGGTGGCCTGCGACCTGCCGTTCGTCAACCCGGCGCTCCTGCGGGGCCTGGTCACTCGCCTCGGCACGGCCGACGCCGCGGTCCCGTACACCGACCGGCCGCAGCCCTTGTGCGCGGTGTACCGCCGCGAGGTCTTCCACCTGGCAGCCACACTCGCGGAAGAGGGAGCCTCCCTGCAGGAGCTCCTGCGGCGGCTGCGGGTCCGGTTCCTCGGGCCCGAGGCCTTGCGCGCGTGGGACCCGGACCTCGCCAGCTTCTGGAACGTGAACACCCCCGAAGACTACGCCCGTGCCGTGGAAGCGCTGGCCCGGGAAGGCCAGCGCACCCGTCCTTCTCCGCTGTAGACGTTGAACCGGTCCCCGCGGAGGAACCCGATCAGCGTCACCCCGAACGCCCTCGCGACCTCGACCGCGAGGCTACTGGGCGCGGACACCGCGCAGAACACCGGCAAGCCGGCTAGCACGGCTTTCTGCACAAGCTCGAAGCTCGCCCGGCCACTCACCAGGACGATGCCCTCGTGCAGCGGCAGCTTGCTCTCCAGGAACGCCCAGCCCACCAGCTTGTCCATGGCGTTGTGGCGGCCCACGTCCTCCCGCACCGCGACCAACCGGCCGGCAGGGTCGAAGTAGGCCGCAGCGTGCAGCCCCCCTGTCGCCGCAAACAGCCCCTGGGCTGTCCGGAGCCGGTCGGGAAGTGCACGGAGCACCGCGGGGTCCAGTTGCGGGCCCGGTGGGAGAGGCCCGCAGCCGCTCAGACGCAGCGCCTCTAGACTCGCCTTGCCGCACACGCCGCAGGCGCTGGTGGTGGTGAAGTGGCGCTCCACAGGCCGCAGGTCCGGAAGCCGCTCCCGCCGGAGGACGACCGTCACCACGTTGTACTGCTGCTCGGAGTCCAGCTCGGGGTCCTGGCAGTAGGAGATCTGGGCCACCTCGCACCGGTCGCCGACGATCCCCTCCGCGAACAGGAAGCCGGCTGCCAGCTCGAAGTCGTTCCCGGGCGTACGCATGGTGACCGCCAGGGTCCGCCGCTCAGAGCCGGCCACGAGGCGGATCTCCAGGGGCTCCTCGGTGGCCACGAAGTCCGAGCGCACCTCCACCCGGTCCGGGTGCACCCTCCGGACCTGTACCCGCGTCTTGGAACCGGGCCGCGCTCCCCTCACGGCCGCACCGCCGACTCCGTGTGGTGCGCGGCGTCCAAACCTTCCCGCCGTCGCACCACGGCCGCCACGTCCTTGTACCCGGGGATCTTCGCCAGGGGGGAACGCCGGGCCGGATCCACCAGCACGTTCCCTTCCGGCCAGTGCACCTGCACGGTGCCCGGCGCCACGGCAGCTGTGCGGACCCGCGCCCTCAGCACGCCGTGTTCGTTCACCAGCTCCACCGGGTCGCCCTCCCGCAGCCCCAGCCGCCGCAGGTCCCCGGGGTGCATCAGGACCGCGTCCCGGGGTGCGGCGTTGATCGGGTCCACGTCCTCGTGGACCATGCTGTTGAACTGCTTGCCCCGCCGAGTCACGACCAGGAACTGGTCTTCCCGCAACTCCCGCGGGGCGACGGACACGGCCTTGAAGTGAGCCTTCCCGTCGGGCGTGGGAAAGGTCCACCCGCTGCACAGGAGCGGCCCGCCGTACTGGAAGCTGTCCCCACCCTCCCGGAGGCGCTGGATCCCGTCGTAGAGGGGGACGCAGCGTGCGATCTCCTCGCGGATGTGGGCGGTGTCCCGGAACTGGAGACGGTCGGCGTACTCCGGCCGCACGCGGCGCGCCAGCTCCATGCACACCTCCCACTCCGGCCGTGCCTCCCCGACCCGGGGACCCGGGATCTCCG
>BEII01000276.1 GCA_002898935.1 bacterium HR32 | reverse complement strand
CGAGGAAACTCAAGACGAAGGGACGGGAGCCCCTGCAGCGGACCGGGTTAGTTCAAGAGCTGCTCTGGAAGGGACGGCTGGCTCCGGCGAGGATGTAGAGGGAAGCGCTCCTGAGGCCGAGGTGTCGTCGGTGATCGTCGGACCGTTCACCGGGTACTCGAAGGCTTCGGGGTTTCCAGACCCTCGAGATGCATCCACGGCCAACGTCCGGGAGATACTCCGGCAGATCATCGAGCGTGACGGTCCGCTTGCGCGCCCGTCCGTATACCGACTGTACGTGGAAGGTTGCCCGTACCTCCAGCGAGTCGGGAAGACCGTGCGCCAGGCGTTGAACAGGGCTTTGGGAGCGATGCTGCGGGCTGGCGAGATCGTCCAGGAAGATGAGCTCGGCGACGGCTCACCAGAGGGCCAGGTCCTGCGCATTGCGGGGGCGCCTGCGGTGAAGGTGAGGCCAGCGGGAAGGCGCGACCTGCTCGAGATCCCGCCGTCGGAACTGATCGCGGTACTACGGCGCCAAGGCAGTGGACCTATTAGGGCGGGAAAGGACGACGAGACCCTCTTCAGGGCTATCCTGGAGTACTACGGGTTCACCCGGCTCACAAGATCTCGTAGGGCATACCTTACGAGGGTTTTGAAGCGCGCGAAGGACACGTAACGTGTTGCCTATCCTACGGCGGCGCCCTTTGCGCTCCCGAGGGTGCACGGGGTCACCGGGGCGTACGGGTGCCAGCCCCTCTCGGTTACTGCACCGGGGTCTCTGCGAGTACGTTAAGTTCTTCCGAGTTGCTGGCTGGGTGCGGGGGATGCCTCAGAAGAACCTGGCCGTGGAGCTCCTCCGCAAGCTCCTCGAGGGCGAGATCAAGGTCCGGCGGCGCAAGAATGTGGTCCAGGCGCGGTCATTTGCAGAGATGCTGGAGCAAGCCATCCGGCGCTACCAGAACCGTGCCGTGGAGGCAGTGCAAGTCATCGAGGAGCTCATTGCCCTAGCCAAGGAGATGCGCGAGGCGGACCGGAGAGGCGAACAACTTGGCCTTTCCGAAGAAGAACTTGCTTTCTACGACGCCCTGGAGACCAACGACAGCGCGGTGCAGGTCCTGGGCGAGCCGACCCTAAAGCAAATCGCGCGGGAGTTGGTACAGACCGTGCGGCGCAACGTGACCATCGACTGGGCCGAGCGGGAGAATGTGCGGGCCCACCTGCGGCGTCTGGTCAAGCGCGTGCTGAGAAAATACGGCTACCCGCCGGACAAACAGGAGAAGGCCACCCAGACCGTCCTGGAGCAGGCGGAGGTGCTGTCCGAACAGTGGGCGCTGGCGGCGTAAGCTACGGTACTGGGCAGCGGAAGGCCGGTGCACTCTGTGGTGAAGCTGTGCCGCTACGAGGTGGCAGCAGGGCTGTTGGTAGTGCCAGAGGAAGCGTCGGGGCGGGAGCTGGCTTAGAGGTCCCGGAAGAGCGTGTCCAGGTCGACTGCCAGGTCGGGGAGCAGGCGGCTCCGAAGACGTCCCTGGCCCTGCGCCGTTTCGGCCAGCACCAGGCGCTCCCCCTCCAGCACGTAGAGCTCCACCCGCCGCGTGTCCGGGTCGGCGATCCAGTACTCCCGGACCCCAGCCTGGGCGTAGTCGTACCGCTTCTGCCACAGGTCCAGGTGGGCCGTGGAAGGCGAGAGGACCTCGACAATCAGGTCCGGAGCCCCTTCCACGTGGGTCTCCCGCAGGCGGTCCGCGTGTTCCCGAAGGACCACCAACAGGTCCGGCTGGTAGACGGTGTCCTCGCGGAGTTTGACGTCGAACGGAGCGTCGTAAACTTCCCCCAGACCCGGCCGGAGGACCGCGTCGACCAGGAGGAGTTGGAAGCGGAGGGAGACCGCCTGATGTTTCCGGGACGGCGACGGACTGGGCATCGGTACCCCCCGCACGAGAATCCAGTAGCCGGGCCGGTCCGCAACCCAGCGCCGGAAATCCTCGTACCGCTCGAACCGGACCTCCTCGACGACCGAACGCTCCACCGTCCACCCTCCGGTCGGACCCATTGTACCCTCCCCGGTTTTCCTCGATCCAGGCTGCCGCGCGCCCTGAGCGGTACATCGCGAAGCACAAGATGCCAGGACCCAGGGGAAGTCGTCGGCCGAGGGGAGCGGCCGCGGGGGTGGGGTGGCACAGCTCTCCAGTCGAACCCCCAACCCTGGGGAGCTGCGGGCCTGTCCGGAAAACCCCTGCGGCGGACGGCGGAGGTCCCCAGAGACCGGGTTCGCGTCTTCAGGGCTTTGTCAAAGCAGGGGGTGGACATGTCCGAGCAGAGGAAGCCCTGGGGGCAGTGGCTGCTGTTCGCCGTCCTCGTGGCGGCGGCCTGGCTGCTGGTGAGGTCGGCGGTCTGGCCGCTGTTCGCCGGCCGGTAGGGGCGCGGCGCGGGCGGAAACGGGAGTGTCCTTGACATACCCTACAGGGTATGGTATAAACGGGGCGAGACCGTGAGGGAGGTGGCGTCATGCGCGGGTGCACGGGGACTGCGGACCGGGTGGTCCGGGTGGTGGTGGGGATCGTGGCCTTGATCCTCGGACTGCAGCAGGGTGGCACGGCCCTGGGCTACGTCTTGTACGTGGTGGCGGCCTTGGGGCTGGTCACCGGGCTGGTGGGCCGTTGCCCGCTCTACGCCCTGCTGGGCGTCCAGACGTGCGGGAAGGCCCGGAGCTGAGCGGAGGCGCCATGGCCGAGTCGGCGGAGGTCGTGCGTGCCCACGTGACCCTGCGGCCCGAGGGGCGGTACCGCTTCCGGGTGGAGATGGACCGGCCCGAGTGGAGCCTGGTGGTGGACGAGCCGCCGCCCCTGGGGGAGGGGGCAGGCCCCAACCCGGCCCGGCTGGTGGCCGCAGCCCTGGGCCACTGCCTGGCCAGCAGCCTGCGCTACTGCCTGGAGCGGTCCCGCGCCGCGGGGGAGGTCTCCGCGGCGGTGGACGTGGAAGTCCGCCGCAACGAACGCGGGCGGTGGCGGGTGGCCCGGGTGGAGGCGCAGCTGGACCTCTCCGGGGTGGACCCCGCGCAGCGGGCCGCGGTGGACCGCTGCCTGGGGTTGTTCGAGGACTTCTGCATCGTGACCGCCAGCGTGCGCCAGGGGATCCCCGTGGACGTGCGGGTGCGGGTGAACGGCCAGCCCGCAGGCCAGGAAGCCGCGGTGTGACCCAGGCACCGGTGGCGGGATCCCCCTGAGGGATCGCGGAGGACTCTGGGCCGCCGGCCTGGTAGGTCGGCGGCCTCTCGGACACCCCTCTGAGCGTGTTCCGGAAAAGCCCGCGGAGCGGGCTGACCGGGACCCCCGAGGATGGCCCAGCGTCTTGGGGCGGCTTACCGGAGCATCAGCAGGGTCCTCTGCAGCTTGCGGAGGGCTGCCTGGGCGTGGGGTTTACCTTGAACCTCCAGCCGCACGCATTGCTCGAGCCCCGCGGCGATGAGGTCCATGGCCACCCGGTCCAGGGCCGCGCGGGTCGCGGCCACCTGCTGGGCCACCTCCGCGCAGTCCCGACCCTCCTC
>BEII01000275.1 GCA_002898935.1 bacterium HR32 | reverse complement strand
TACGTGAGCTTGGCCCCGCCCCGGAACGGGGACCGCCGGCCGCGGTGGCCGCAGCCCCGGGCCCAGGTGACCTTGTCCGGCCGGCACTCGTACGCCACCTGCTGGCCGTCCCAGCCCACCACCACCGTGGTCCCGATGCGGCCGCACGCCTCGCACAGCACCTGCACCGGGTGGCGCTCCGCCCGGCGGCTCCCGGTGATCTCCCGCTCGATGGCCACGATCTCCTCGGCCCGGTCCAGCGCCACCCGCAGGGCGAAGTCGAGGGCGCCCGTGCGGTACAGGTCGCTCGTACGGTACGTGCGCGGCGTGCAGCCCACAGCGCGGAAGACCTGCTCGAACTCGGCCGCGAAGTGCTCCGCGAAGCTCCCGCCCTCCTGCCACGGCACGTCGCACAGCGGCCGTCCCATGTGCGGGCCGTAGATGTGCTGCGGGAGCTCCGGCGGCAGGCCGTCCAGGGGGTCGAAGTCGTCGAAGCCGTACAGGAACTCCACCGCAGCGCCCCGCTCCGCGAGGCCCTTGGCGACCGCGTCGTGCAGGATCACGCCCCGCAAGGATCCTACGTGCGCGCGCCCGGACGGGGTCCAGGCGTCGTTCACCACGTACGGACCGGGCCGGTCCTGGAGGATGGTGTCTACGAGGCGGTCAACCCACACGCGCCACCTGGTCGGCTCTCACCCGGGAACCCCGCCCTAGGATACCGACGCGCCCGCGCGGCCGGCCAGCACCACGCGCGCGGGGCCCGCCACGAAGAACGACCCCGCCACCACCAGCACGTCCTCCGGCGCGCAGCGACCAAATGCCCACCGCACCGCCTGCTCGCAGTCCTCCACCACGTGCACCCGAGGGTGAGACGCGGCCACCAGCGCAGCCAGTTCGCCCGCGGGCACGGGCCGCACGTGCCGCGGGGTGGTCACCACCACCTCGTCCGCCACAGACAGGATCCTGGAAATGGTCTCCCGCGCGTCGTGGCCACGCACCATGCCCAACACCAGAACGACCCGCCGGCCGGAGAACAGCTCGCCGACCGTCTGGCGGAGGGCCTCCATGGAGGCGGGGTTGTGTGCTACGTCCACCAGGGCCCAGGGGCGGGTGCCCACGAGCTCCTGCCGCGCGGGCCAGCGCACGCGGGCGAGCCCTTCCCGCACCGCGTCCGGTGCGAGCGACCAGCCGTCCACAGCCGCCCAGCACTCCGCGGCGGCCACCGCCACCGCCGCGTTGGTGGCCTGGTGTCGGCCCAGCAGCGGCACGTGCAGGCCCTCGTACCGCTTCCCGGGCGTGGTCACCGAGAAGCGGACACCGCCGAGCCCGCTGTGCTCCACCTCCAACCGCACGTCCTCGCCCACCCACACCGTCCGGGCGCTCAGCTCCCGACAGGTGGCGACGAGTACCTCCTCGGCCTCTGGCTGCTGCGGGGCCAGGACCACGGTCCCGCCCGGTCGGACGATGCCGGCCTTCTCGGACGCGATCTCCCGCAGGGTTTGGCCCAGGATGTCCGTGTGGTCGTGGGAGATGGGGGTGATGACCGATACCTCCGGCCAGCACACATTCGTCGCGTCCAGCCGGCCGCCGATCCCCACCTCGAACACCGCGCGGTCCACCCGAGCTTCCAGGAAGTGCAACAGCGCCAGGGCCACGGACACTTCGAAGTACGTGGGCTTGCCCCAAGGGTCTCCGTCTCCGGCCTCGACCGCGGGCGCCACGCGCTCCACGAGGTCTGCAAGGGCCTCCTGGGGCACGAGCTCGTCGTTGACCCGGATGCGCTCCCGGTAGTCCCAAAGGTGCGGCTTCGAGTAGAACCCCACCCGCTGGCCGTGCGCCTGGAGGACCGCCGCCAGCATGGCGCCGGTGGATCCCTTCCCCTTCGTGCCAGCCACGAGCACGGTGCGCAGCCGGTCCTGGGGGTCGCCGAGCCGACGCAGCAGGGCTCGGATCCGCTCCAGTTTGATCTGCGCGTAGGGGATGGCCACGCGCTCGTAGTTCAGCAGCCCGTCCAGCCAGGCCAGCACTCGCTCGTACGACCACGCGCTCACCGGTCCTCCCCCTCCAGCTGGATCCGGGCGGCCCGCAGGGTGTTCCGCAGAAGCATGGCCACGGTCATGGGGCCGACCCCGCCAGGCACCGGGGTGATCCAGCCTGCCACGTCCCGGACCGCGTCGAAATCCACGTCGCCCACCACCCGGCCGCCGTCCCGGGTGATCCCCACGTCCACCACCACCGCACCCGGCTTGACCATGTCCGCGGTCACCAGATGCGGCCGCCCCACCGCGGCCACCAGCACGTCTGCGTCCCGGGTGTGTCTCGCGAGGTCACGGGTCCGGGAGTGGCACAGGGTGACCGTGGCGTGCTCTGCCAGCAGCAGGTGCGCCGTGGGCTTGCCCACCAGGTTGCTGCGACCCACCACCACCGCGTGGGTACCCGCAAGGCTCCGACCCGTCTGCTGCAGAAGCGCGAGGATGCCGAGGGGCGTGCAGGGGACCAACCGCGGCCGGCCCAGGGCCAGACGCCCGGCGTTGTCCGGGCTCAGGCCGTCCACGTCCTTGCGGGGGTCCAGGCGCTCGAACACCACCTCGGGGTCCAGCGGCTCGGGCAAGGGCATCTGGGGTAGGATGCCGTGGACGTCCTCGCGCCGGTTCAGCTCCTCCACCAGGCGCAGGACCTCCTCCTGCGGCGTCCCTGCGGGCAGGTGGAACGTCTCCGAGCGGATGCCGACCTGCGCGGCGGCCTTCGCCTTGTTCTGCACGTACAGGCTCGAGGCGGGGTCGTCACCCACCAGGATGGCGGCCAGACACGGTGCGAGTCCGTGCCGCTCCGTGAACGCCGCGACCTCCTCGCGTACCGCCTGTCGGATCCGCGCGGCCAGCGCGCGGCCGTCCAACACCTCCGCCATGCTCTGTCCTCCGCTCGGGGGTCGGTCCGCGGGGCGGACCGCTCCTACGGTACCAGGTCCGCGCGCGCCGCGCACGGGTCCTGCGACGGCTTGCGGAGGGGGTCAGGGCGTGGGTGCTGCCGGGCCGACCTCGCCGCACACGCGACAGCCCTCGCCCGCCGCGGGCTGGCTGCTCACCACCACCTCGTCGCGATTCGCGCGCACAGAGCGGAGCCGGAACCGCACGGGCCAATCTGCCTGAGTCAGCACGGGGTTGAAGCGCCGCTCCAGCTCCCGCACCACCGCCTCGGGCACCGGAAGGCCGTTCACCCGCAGCCGCTCCACGTAGAAGTACAGCTCCGGGGTGTTGCCGACGGCGAAGAAGCCTTTGAGCTCCACTCGGGTGGGCACACCGAACAGCGGCACCGTCCCCCGTCCGTACACCGAGCCGCCGTCGCTCCACAGCCGGACGTCCTGCCCGGGGTTGAGCTGGCGGAAGTACCGCTCCAGGTTCGGGTAGCTCACCCGCATGTGGAGCGCGGTGTCGCGGACCGAATCCAACCGGAACTGGCCAGCCCGCAGGGCCTGCGGGTTGAAGCTCGCGCCCACCAGCCGCACCCACGCCTCGTCCACCCGGAACCCACCGGTCAGGGTGGCCCCGCCGGCGT
>BEII01000274.1 GCA_002898935.1 bacterium HR32 | reverse complement strand
GTGGCGCTTGTGACCACCACGGTCCCCAGGGCCACGAGGGTCAGCGTGCACACAAGGAAGACCCAGTCCAGGTGGCGCAGCCGCCGCCGTAGCGACCGCGGTGCGGCGACCGCGCTCACGGCGAACCCGGCCGGGCGTACGCCGCCTGCTCCTGCCCGGCCCACCAGCGTTCGAACAGCGCCCGCGCCACGGGCGCGGCCGCCAGACCACCCCGGGCCCCGTGCTCCACCAGCACCACCACCACGAGCCTGGGGTCGCGCGCAGGGGCATAGCCTGCGAACCAGGCGTGGGGCCTCCCGCGGGGGGTCTCGGCGCTGCCGGTCTTGCCGGCGACGTCAAGCCCCCGGACAGCCGCGGCGCGGCCGGTCCCCCGCGCCACCACCGCCTCAAGCCCACGGCGCAGCGCTGCCAGGGCTTCTTGCCGAACGCCCAGGTGCCCCTGGACCACAGGCCCGAACCGGCGCACCACCTTCCCCTCGGGAGACAGTACCGCGCGCGCCACCCGCGGCTGCAGCAACACACCGCCGTTCGCCACCGCGGACAGCGCGCGAGCCACCTGGACCGGGGTCACCAGCACGAAGCCCTGGCCGATGGCCATGTTCAAGGTGTCCCCCGGGTACCACGGCTCGCCCCACGTGCGTTCCTTGTAGTCCCGTGAGGGCACGTTCCCTTCAACTTCCTGGGGAAGGTCTACCCCGGTGGGGCGGCCGAACCCGAGCTGAGCTGCATATTGCGCGAGCGCCTCCGGGCCCACAGACCGTCCCAGCAACCAGAACATGACGTTGCACGACTGCGCGACCCCCGTGGTGAAGTCCACCACCCCGTGGGCCTGGAGGTCTCGGAAGACCCAGCGGCCAAGCCGCAGGGAACCGGTACACACGAACCGGGACCCCGGCGAGGCGCGGCGCTCCTGAAGGGCCGCAAGCCCGGTCACCACCTTGAACACGCTGCCCGGCTCGTACGCGCTGGCCGTGGCGCGGTTCAACAGCGGGTTGCGCGGGTCTCCGGCGAGCGCCTTCCAGTCTCGCTCGGAGATCCCCACGGCGAAGGCGTTGGGGTCGAACGATGGGCTGCTGGCGAGCGCCAGCACCTCGCCCGTGCGCGGGTCCATGGCCACCACCGCGCCCGCCCGCCCCGCAAGCTGTGCCTCGGCCTCCCGCTGCAGGTCCCAGTCCAAGGCCAGCACCAGGCTCTGGCCCGGACGGCCCGCCTGCTCCCGCAGCACCCGCAGGGGCCGGCCCGCGGCGTCCACCTCCACCACCTGCTCGCCGTCGTCGCCCCGCAGCAGCCCGTCGTACTGCCGCTCGACCCCGGCCTTGCCGACGAGGTCGCCCGGCCGGTACCCGCGCGGCCGCAACGCCTCCAGCTCCTCCGCGCTGACCTCGCCCAAGTACCCGAGGACGTGCGCGCCCACCGGCCCGTACGGGTACACGCGCACGGGCTCGGCCTCCACCACCACACCCCGCAGCTCGTGCCGACGTTCCTCCAGGACCGTCACCACGCGGATCCCCACGTCGCGGCGCACCCGCACGGGCTCGAAGGGCCGGGACCGGCCCTGCTCCAGCCGCGCCCACAGCTGTGCTTCCGGAACGCCCAGGATGCGGCTCAGTTCCGGCAGTACCCTGCGCGGGGCCTCAAGCTCCATGGGGAGCAGGGAGACGGAGAACGCAGGCCGGTTCGTGACCAGGGGACGGCCGCGACGGTCCAGGATCAGGCCCCGGGGTGCGGCGACCCGGTGCACCCGCAGGCGGTTGCTGTCCGCGAGCTGCGCGTAGTATTCGCCCTGCAGCACCTGCAGTTGCCACAGACGCACGCCCAGGGCGCCGAACGCAACGGTCAGAGCCACCGCGAGGGACGCCAGGCGGGCCGAGGGCCGTTCTGCTCGCTCAGGGGCGTCCGGGCGCGGGTCGGAACCGGGGACGAGACCGAACCTCGGCGGGCGCACCGTCTAGATCACCCCAAAAATCGCTGGCGCGATTCTTGGGGACCCCGGTCCCCGTCTTGACCAACGTCTCTCGGACATGCTCCTGATATGGCAGGGACCGGTCAAGCCCTGCCCGTTGTCTGCCGGTTCATGATCGCCTCCCAGCTGGGCGAAGGACCGACGCGGAAGGCCACGAGCGAAGAGGCGTCGTCGACGGTTGATCACCCTGATATCCGCGGGTCTTCGCCGCATGACTGTGAGCCGTCGGGAGCTGCCTCGCTCTAGCCACGCGCGTTCGGGCCGAAGCCACCAGCGCATAGGAGCCTACCGAGGATTCTCCGTACCGCGGCCATCCCCGCTCGTGCCCTCCCGCGCCGGTCTGTGCCCTGCTCATGTGCACCTACGCGTTCCTTACCCTACGCGGCTCCGCCGTCCCTTCCCGAAGACCTGACCGCATGAGCCACCGCCCAGACAAACCCCACGAGCTCCCGGGCCACCGCCACCACGGCCTGCGGGCGTGCCTTCCCTCGCCCCACCAGACGCCGATACCGTCGATGCAACCGATCCTGCGCCCGCCAGGCGATCGCCTGAACCGCTTCCGGTTGCCCCACCTGCCGCCGGCGCAGGGCACCCCGCACCCCGGGCGCATGCCGGTCATGCCAGGCCGCTTCCACCATCACGTGGCGCACGTGCGCATTCCCCGTCTTGGTGATCGCCCCCCCGGTACTGTCGGGGCCCGCTGGACGCCTCCCGGGGCACCAGGCCTGCATACGCCATCCCCTCCCGCGGCGTGCGGAACCGCTGCAGATCCCCCAGCTCTGCCACCAGGGTGACCGCGGTCACCAGCCCCACCCCCCGCAGGGCCTGCAGGGCCGCAATCACCCCCGCGTGCCGGCTCGTCCTCGCCGCCTCCGCCAGCTCCGCCTCCAGCCTCCGGAGCCGTTCCTGCGCTTGCCTCCACCGCCCGCAGAACCACCTGCTGGCTCGCCCGCCCCAGCTGGAGGCCCTGGATCCACTGCCGGTGCTTGGCCCCCACGGCTTCACCCCGGCAGGCGGGACAATCCCCAGGCGCAGCAGGAACTTGCTCAACCGGTGGCGCGCCCGCAAAAGATCGACGCGGGCATCTTCCCGTGCCCGGGTCAGGTCCCGGAGGGCCTCATGCTCCTCGTCCGGCACCCAGATCGGCACTAGTTCACCACTGCGCAGCAGGCGGGCCAGCTTGGCCGCATCCCGCCGGTCCGTCTTCACCCGGTCACCCGGTTTCGTCGGGATCAGGGACGGGCCCACCACCACACAGCGCACGCCCAGCCGCGTCAGAGAGCGGTACAGCGCGTACCCACACGGTCCGGCTTCGCACGCGCACACCAGGTCCTTCGCCGGTCCCAGGCGTCGCACCAATCTGCGAAGCGCCTCCGGACGATTCGGAATCAGGCCCAACGAGCGCACCTCACCCCCTCACCCTCTGCCACCGCCACCGCGATCGTCTCCTTGTGCACATCCAACCCTACGTATGTGGTAGCCTTCTTCATGGACCGGACCTCCTCGCATGGAGCTCTGCGCTGTGCGCGCAGGCGCGCTCCCAGCGTAACCTACGACGCTGCGAGCCGAGAGTCCGGTCCCTGTCATACTGTCT
>BEII01000273.1 GCA_002898935.1 bacterium HR32 | reverse complement strand
CGCAACCTGTTCGTACCCACCCCAGCGTCGGGGGAGCCGGTCACGGCCGAACCGGGAGCCGAGGGGATGGGCACGCTGGCGCAGGGCTTCCTGGAGTCGTCCAACGTGCAGGTGGTGGAAGAGATGGTGCGCATGATCGCCGCCCAGCGGGCGTACGAGGCGGTGAGCAAGGTCGTCACCACCGCGGACGAGATGATGGCGCAGGCCAACAACATGCGGAGGTGAGGCGTGCGCGTTCTGGCCGCAGCCCTCCTCGTGGCGTGCGTGGCGGTCCCGGCAGCCGCCGCAGGACTGGTGGTGCGGCTGCGGGCCACGGCACAGGTGCAAGACCCTGACGTGACGCTGCGGGAGGTGGCAGTCCTCACCGGGCCGGGGAACGCGGTGCGGGCAGCGGGCGAGGTCGTGGTGGCGGAGGACCTCAAGCCGGGCGGCACGGTCCGGATCCCAGCTGCCCAAGTCGTGGCCGCTCTGCGTGGCGCGGGCTTCGACCCCAAAGCGGTTTCCGTCGCAGGTGCTCGAGAAGTCCTGGTGCGGCGCAGCGAGACCACTGCCACGGTGCGGCGGGGTGCGTCCGTGCGGGTGGTGGCCGCGGTGGGCGTGGTGCGGGTGACGGCCACCGGCGTGGCGCTGGAGGCCGGGGACGTGGGGGACGTGATCCGCGTGCGGGTCCTGGCCACGCGGCGCGAGGTGCTGGCGCGGGTGGTGGAGCCCGGGCTCGTGGCGCTGGCGTTCTGAGGGCGGCCCTGAGCGGAGGGACAGGAAGGGTGAGCACGGTGTGGCGACGGCTGGCGGTGGCGTTGGCGGCGGTCGGGCTCGCCGCGGGTGGGGCCGCGGCCGAGTCGCTCTGGCCCAAGGACGGACGATCCCTGTTCACCGACCACCGGGCCTCTGCGGTAGGTGACCTCGTGACGGTGATCGTCACGGAGTCGGTGGCTGCGCAGACCCAGACCCGGAACAGCCAGGCGCGGTCGCTCGAGCTGGACCTCGGAGGCGGGACCGGGTTCCTCAGCCTGCTGCCCGCGGCCTCGGTCCAGACCGGGCAGGGCAGCAGCGCGAACCGCGCGGTGGGCAGCAGCCTCACGGTGCAGGCGCGGGTGACCCTGCGGGTGGTGGAGGTGCTGCCCAACGACGTCCTGCGGCTGGAGGGCGACCGGCAGCTCTTGCTGCGGGACGAGCCGTACCGGCTGCGGGTGAGCGGCCTCGTGCGGCGCCTGGACGTGCAGGCGGACAACACGGTCTCTTCCGACCGCTTGGCGGACGTGCGGATCGTCCTGGAGGGGCCCCGCCGCCCGTTTACCGGCAACAACCCACTCCAGTGGGTCCTCGACGGGTTCGGAGCGCTGCTGCGGTTCCTGTTCTCGTGGCTGGAGTGAGGAGGTGGGACGGTGAAGCGCGTTCTGCAGGTCCTGTGGGCAGGTGTGGCCGTCCTGCTCCTGGTGGTGCCCGGGGCGGGACAGGCCCCGGAGGTCCGGATCAAGGACATCGCGCGGGTGGCGGGCGTGCGGTCGAACCAGCTGTTTGGCTACGGCTTGGTGGTGGGGCTGGCGGGGACTGGAGACAGCACCGGCGCCTTCTTCACCGTGCAGTCCGTGGCGAACATGCTGGCCCGGCTCGGCGTGGTGGTGCCGGCCGCACGGCTGCGGGTCCGGAACGTGGCCGCGGTGATGGCCACCGCGGAGCTTGGCCCCTTCGCCCGCGAAGGGGACCGGCTGGACGTCACCCTGTCGTCCTTGGGCGACGCGCGGTCCCTGGTGGGTGGCGTGCTCCTGCAGACGCCCTTGCAGGCTGCGAACGGCAACGTGTACGCCGTGGCCCAGGGCCCGGTGGCCGTGGGCGGGGCCGGCGAACAGGCCGGGGGCAGCCGGTCCCAGATCAACCACCTGACGGTGGGACGAGTGCCCGGCGGGGCCATCGTGGAGCGGGCGGTGCAAGCTTCTGTCGCCGAAGACCACGCGGTCAGCATCGTGCTGCTGCAACCCGACTTCTCCACAGCCTCTCGGGTCGCCGAGGCCATCAACCGGGCCCTAGGAGCTTCGGTGGCGGTGGCGGTGGACGCGGCGCGGGTGGACGTGCGGCTTCCCGCGGACTACCCGGGCGGGGTGACGGCCTTCGTGTCCCGGGTGGAGTCCCTGACCGTCCGCCCGGACGTGGCGGCGCGGGTGGTGGTGAACGAGCGCACGGGCACGGTGGTGATCGGCGGGGCGGTGCGCATCCTGCCGGTGGTGATCGCCCACGGAAACCTGCGCATCGAGGTGCGGTCGGAACCCCAAGTGTCCCAGCCGCCGCCGTTCTCCCCGGGGCAGACCCAGGTGGTACCCCGCACCGAGGTGCGGGTGACGCCGGAGCCGGGGGCCCTGGTCCCCATCCCGGGCACCAACTCGGTGCAGGACCTGGCGCGCGCTCTGAACGCGCTCGGTGTGACCCCTCGGGACCTGATCGCCATCCTGCAGGCGCTGAAGGCCGCGGGAGCCCTGCAGGGAGAGCTGGTGGTGCAGTGAGCCGCGTGGGAGGCGTTTCCACCGATCCGGCGGACCCGCAGGCGGTGGCGCTGCGGCGCGCGGCCCAGGAGTTCGAGGCGCTGGTGCTGGCGCAGCTGTTGAAGTCCGCGCGCCGGGCCACCGAAGGCTGGGGAGGCGGTGAGCTCCACCCGGGCCTCAGCGTGTGGCGCGAGGTGCTGGACGAGCAGCTGGCCCTCGCGGTGGCGAAGGCCGGGGGGCTCGGGCTCGCCCGCTATCTGGAGCAGGCGCTGCGAAGGCGGTGAAACGCGCAGACCTCGTGAACTGCCCTCGGTGCGGGCGCCTCAGCGCGACGCTCGTACGGGGGCAGTGCGGGGAGTGCCTGCGGCAGGAGCACGCGCAGCTCAGGCGAGTGCAGGCGCTGCTCGCGGATCGCGGCGCCCTGCCCGCGGAGGAGATCGCCGCCGAGGTGGGCGTGCCGGTGGAACGCGTCCTGCGCTGGTTGCGCGATGGACGCCTGTTCGCCACGGGCGAGACCGTCCGGTGCCGCCGCTGCGGCCGCCCGGTGCGGTTCGGGGTCGTCTGCGCACCGTGCCGGGTGGAGCTGGCGGTAGCCCTGCGCGCCTTACAGAAGGGCCTGCGCTCAGCGGCCCAGCCGGCGCCAGCCGTACGGCGACGGAGAGTCCGGCGTGAGGCGCCGAAGGGGCGGTTCGACCTGTGGTAGGGCCTAAAGCCGTAGGGCGGGAGGCCGATAACGGGGTCGGGACCACTTCGGCCACCCGGGAGCGAGGCCTGTCGGGGAGGCAGCCCCGGGTGCGCCGTGCGAGCGGTTCCTGAGGGTGGTCGAGGGAGGGAGCTTTGAGGGTCGACCCGGTCGGGCCTGCGCGGAGACCTCCGGAACCGAATGCGGGGACGCCTGCGTCGCGGGGCGCCACCAGCCCGCCTGCCGGGGACCGTGTGGAGCTGAGAGGCGGCGAGCGGGGCCCAGACGACCGCGCGGTGCGGCTGGAGGCGCTGCGGGAGGCGGTGGCCCAAGAGCGGTACCGGGTGACGGACGACGCTCTGGCGCGCGCAATCCTTCGGGCCGTGAGGGTTCGCCATGACA
>BEII01000272.1 GCA_002898935.1 bacterium HR32 | reverse complement strand
CTCGTGCGCACCGGGCAGGACGATCGGGTGGGGACCGGTACGGCGTTCGCGGTGTCGCGGGACGGGTGGCTCGTCACCGCGGCGCACGTGGTGCGCCGGGCGGACCGGATCGCGGTGGAGTTCGAGCCGGGCCGCCAGGTGCCCGCGCGCCTCGTTGGCTACGACGCCCGCCGGGACGTGGCGGTCCTCCGGGTGGGCGGCGCGCTGTCTCCGGGTGTCCTGCACTTCGCAGACCCCTCCGCGCTCCAGGTCGGCGAGCCGGTGGCCGTCATCGGAAACCCCCGCGGCCGTCCCAAGGTGCTGACCACCGGTGTGCTGCTGGACGTGGGGCTCACCCTGCCCGGCCTGTTGCCCGGGATCTTCATCCGGGTGAGCGCCGCGGTGGCTCCAGGCAGCTCGGGCGGACCCGTGCTGAACGGCCGAGGCGAGGTCCTGGGTGTCGTCGTGGCGGTCTCCGCCCGACCCGGAGCCGAAGGGGGACTCGCGGTGGGCGGGCCTGCGGTGGTCCAGGCGCTGCCGTCCCTCATGGCGGGGACGCGGGTGGAACGGGCGTGGCTGGGGATCCTCGGCACCACGGTGACCCCTGAGCTGGCACGGGAGCGGGGTCTGATGGTCTCGCGCGGGGTCCTGGTGGTGGAAGTGGTGCCCGACGGCCCAGCGGACCGGGCAGGTCTGCGCGGCGACGCCGCGAACGGCGCCCCCGGCGACGTGATCTTGAGCCTGGCCGGCCGAGCTGTGGACACGATGGAAGACCTGCTAAACCTGCTGGCGGAGCGGGAGCCGGGCGAGCGGGTCCGCCTGCGCGTGGCCCGGGGCGGCTCGGTGGTGGACGTGGACGTCGTGTTGGGGGTGCGTCCGTGAGGGCGCGCAGGGCGCTTGCCACCGCTCTGGTGGTGGAGGACGAGCCGGAGATCGCGCGGCTCGTGCGCGCGTACCTGGAACGGGAAGGGTTCCGAGTGGAGGTCGCCGCGGACGGGAATCGGGCGCTGGAGAGCTTTGCGCACCTCAAGCCGGACGTGGTGGTCTTGGACCTCATGCTGCCGGGCCTGGACGGCTGGGAGGTGTGCCGGAGGATCCGTGAGGGTTCGCGGGCCGCGGTCCTCATGCTGACCGCCCGGGACGCGGTGGAGGACCGGGTGCAAGGCCTGGAGCTGGGGGCGGACGACTACGTGACCAAACCCTTCAGCCCGCGCGAGCTCGTGGCGCGCGTGCGGGCGGTGTTGCGGAGGAACCGGTGGGGCGGCCGCGAAGTCCTGCGGGTGGGGGAGCTGGTGGTGGACTTCCGCCGCAGAAGAGTGCGGGTGTCGGGCCGCGCCGTACGCCTCACACACACCGAGTGGCGCGTGCTGGAGGCCCTCGCAGGGCAACCCGGCCAGGTGCTGACCCGCTGGCAACTGATCCACCGGGTGTACGGAGAGTCCTTTGAGGGCTTCGAGCGCACCGTGGACGTGCACGTGAAGAACCTGCGGCAGAAGCTGGAACCGGATCCGCAGCAGCCGCGGTACGTCCTGACCGTGCACGGCGTGGGGTACAAGCTGGCGAGGTCGGTGGGTGGAGCCGGTCCGTAGGCGGGGATGGTGGGGGCTACGCACGCAGCTCGCCCTTGCGTTTACCGGGGTCGCGGCCCTGGGTGTGTTGGCCGTGGGGCTGTGGGCCCAGCACCTGACGGCGGTGCGGTTCCACGCTTATCTGGAGCGGGTGCGGCGGGGCGAGGTGCCGTGGGTGGCGGAACAGCCCGCGCACGTGCGCGAACTGTTGCTGCAGGGCCTGCGGCCCACGAGCGCCCGGCTGTTCCGAGCCTCCCAGCGCAAGTTCCTGGCAGCCTTCAACCAGTCCTTGTGGCTTGGCGGCCTCACCGCCGCGGTGGTGGCGGCGGTGGCAGGGCTTTGGCTTGCGGGCCGGCTGACCGGGCCGCTGGCCGAGCTCCGGCGGGCGGCCCGGGCCATCGCCTCGGGCCACCTGGACCAGCGGGTGCGGCCTGCAGCCGGCGAGATCGGCGAGGTGGCGGAAGCCTTCAACGCCATGGCGGCGCGGCTGGAGCAGGACGAGCGGCTCCGGCGCGAGTTCCTGGCCGCGGTGGCGCACGAGCTGCGCACGCCCCTGGCCAACGTGCAGGCGCACCTGGAGGCGTTCCTGGACGGGGTGGCGGAGCCCACGCCAGAGCGGATCGTCGCCCTTCACACCCAGACCGTGCTCCTGAACCGCATCGTGAACGACCTGCGCGACTTGACCCTGGCGCAGGCGGGAGCGCTACCGTTGCAGCGGTCCCCGGTAGACCTGGCCGCGGTTTGCCGGGAGGTGGTGGAAGCTCTGGGCCCGTGGTTGGAGGAACGCAGCCTGACCGCGGAGGTCTGGGTGCGAGGAGACCCCGTGGCGTGGGCCGACCCGCAGCGGGTGCGGCAGGTGGTGCAGAATCTGGTGCACAACGCGGTGCGCTTCAGCCCGCCCGCCAGCCGGGTCGTCCTGCAGGTTGCCCGCGAGCTGGGCTGGACGGAGCTCGTGGTGGAGGACGAAGGTCCCGGGATCCCCGAAGACGACTTGGAGCGGGTCTTCGAGCCCTTCTACCGCGGGGACCCCTCCCGTAACCGTCAGCAGGGAGGCAGCGGCCTGGGGCTGGCGGTGGTGAAGCACCTGGTGCTGGCACACGGAGGGACGGTGCGTGCCGAGCGCCGGGAGCCTCACGGTACGCGGTTCCGCGTGCGCCTTCCGGCACCGTCCCCGCCTCGCGCGAACCCGTGACGTTCCGCTGGCAGGCGGCCCTGTGGCTGCTGGCTTTCTGGCCGCTGCTGGCCGTGGGCTACCTCCTCGCGGCCCGCCGCCGCGCGCGGCGAGGGCTCCTGCATACAGGCGTCCGGTGGCTCACGACCGCCGGCCCCGACCGAGGCGCCCTGCTGTGGTTCCTCGGAGCCGGCGTCCTGGCGACCCTGGCCGCGGCGCGTCCGGAGGGTCCCTGGCCTGTGGCGAACCGGTGGCCCGTGGTCCTGGTGGTGGACGTCAGCCGCAGCATGGAGGAGACGGACGTCACGCCGTCCCGCATCGCGGCTGCGAAGCGCGCCGCTTCCGAGTTCGTCCGCCGGTTGCCCCAGGGCGTGCGGGTGGGCGTTGTCCGCTTCGGGAGCTCCGCTGCGGTGGTGGTACCCCTCACCCAGGACCGTCGGCGGGTGTTGTCGGGGATCGCGGGCCTCGCCACGGAGCTGCGGACCCAGCTGGGCGCGGGGTTGCTCACCGCCTTGTACCTGCTGGAAGCCGAGCCCCCGCAGGACCCGCGAGGCGTGGTGGTGCTGCTCTCCGACGGCCGCTACAGCGATGGGCCCACGCCCGAATCTGCCGCGGACCGCGCCGTGCAGCTGCGGGTGCGGGTGTACACGGTGGGGATCGCCACCACCCGGCCCGCCCACCTGCTCCGCAGCGGGTACTGGGGCCTGCTGGACGAACAGACGTTGCGCCTGGTGGCGGAGCGCACGGGGGGTAGTTACTACCGGACCACCAGCGCCGCAGAGCTCCACGGCGCGTACCGAGACCTCGCGCGCACGCTGGGCTGGCGCTGGCAGCGGGAGGAGGT
>BEII01000271.1 GCA_002898935.1 bacterium HR32 | reverse complement strand
TGCAAGACCATGATCACCTCACCCCAGCCGTACCCGGCCGCCCGCAAGGTCCGCACCACTTCGTCTAGGTTGGGGAAGTCGGCTCCGTACACAGCCCGGATGCGCGCGAGAACCAGTTCCTCCCCGGGGTTGGAGTTCTGCGCGTAGACGACCGCACTCACCGCAAGCGCTGCTGCGAGCCCCAGCGACAACGTGACCCGCCCGCCCTGCACCTGCACCACCTCCTCCCGTTTCTCCCCCCGCCCCCACTGTACGGGCCTTCGGCGGAGGGCGCAACCCGGCCTCACGGCCACCGCGCCACCACGGCCCGCTCGAGCCCGCTCCAGTCGCGCACCACCTGTGGTTCTCCGTACCCCAAGGCGGACAGCAGCGCAGCCACGGACGCGGCCTGTTCCCACTTGGCCGCCACCTCGAACGCGATCCAACCTCCGGGCAAGAGCACGGTTCGAGCCTGGTCTGCGATGCGCTCGTGCAGTTCCACACCCCGCGGACCCGGGGCGAACACGGCCAGTTCAGGCTCCGCCAGAACCTCCGGAGGAAGCTCCGCCCGGGCGCTCGGAGGGACGTAGGGCGGGTTGGAGGCAACGGCGTGAGCGCGCACCCCCAAGCGCAGCAGGGGCACCAAGGCGTCGCCTTCCACCAAGTGCAGGCGATGGTGCACGCGGTGGCGGCGGGCGTTCTCCTCCGCCACGGCCAGAGCATCGGAGGACAGGTCCGTGGCGTACACCGTGGCCTCGGGCCGCTGGACCGCCAGCGCCACGGCCACAGCACCGCTGCCGGTGCCCACGTCCACGTACACCGGTTCGGGGACGTCGCGGGTCAGCTCCAGCACCACCTCCACCAGCCGTTCGGTTTCGGGCCGTGGGATGAGGACGCGCTCGTCCACCACTAGGCGCAGGCCGAAGAACTCCCGCTCACCCACCACGTAGGCGAGGGGACGGCGCGCCGCCCGCCGCTCCAGCAGGTCCGTGTACCGCTGCCAGGCCTCCGCGGGGAGGGGGCTATGCCACCGCGCGTACAGCTGCGCCCGGTCCAGCCCGAGGGCGTGGCGCAACAACACCTCGGCCTCCAGGCCGCACTCCTGGATGCCTGAGGCGGCCAGGTGCTCCCGCCCCCAAAGGTACGCCTGTCGCAGGGTCAGGCCGCGTTCCGCGCGACCGGGCAGACCTTCACCCACCCGGCCTTCCACGGGGTCGACCCCTTCAGGGCGCCGCGGGCAGGTGCTCGAGGGCCTCCTCCCGTTCTCGGCCCGCGAGGGCGTCCAGGATGGGATCCAGCTCACCGTCCAGCACCGCGTCCAGACGGTGGAGCGTCAGGCCGATCCGGTGGTCCGTCACCCGGTTCTGCGGGAAGTTGTAAGTCCGGATCCGCTCGCTGCGTTCCCCGGTCCCCACCTGCTGCCTTCGGGCCAGGGCGATCTGCTGTTGCTGTTCGCGCCGCCGGCGCTCCAGCAGGTGCGCCCGCAGGATCCGCATCGCCTTCTCCCGGTTCTGGTGCTGGGAGCGCTCGTCCTGGCAGGTGACCACGAGCCCCGTGGGAAGGTGCTTGATCCGGACCGCGGTCTCCACCTTGTTCACGTTCTGACCGCCGGCCCCGCCTGCGCGGAACGTGGACACCTCCAGCTCCTCCGGCCGGATGTCCACCTCCACCTCCTCTGCCTCCGGCAGCACCGCCACGGTGGCGGTGGAAGTGTGGATGCGCCCAGAAGCCTCCGTCTCGGGCACCCGCTGCACCCGGTGCACGCCGCTCTCGTGCTTGAGCCGGCTGTACGCGCCCTTCCCGGCGATCCCCAGAGTGGCAGACTTCACGCCCCCTAGGTCCGAGGGCTGGAGCTCCAGCACCTCCACCTTCCACCCCCTTCGCTCCGCGTACCGGGTGTACATCCGCAGCAGGTCCGCGGCGAACAGCGCTGCCTCCTCCCCACCTGCCGCGGGCCGGATCTCCAAGAGGATGTTCCGGTCGTCGAAAGGGTCCTGTGGGGTCAGGAAGGCCTCGAGCTCTGCGAGCAGCACCCGGTGGCGGGCCTCCAAGCGCTCCAGCTCCTGGCTCGCGAGCTCGCGCACCGCGGGGTCGGGGTCGGCGAGCAGCGCCTGCGCCTGCGCCCGCTCCTCTTCCAGGCGGCGCAGGGCGCGCCAGCGCTCCACCACCTCGGACAGTTCTCCGTGTTCCTTGGCGACCGCCCGGTACCGTGCCGGGTCCGCGAGCACCTGCGGGTCCGCCAGCAGCCCGGTCAGTTCCTCGTAGCGGCGCTCCAACCGTTCGATGCGGTCCAGGGGGATCGCCATGGTCCGTCAGGCCACCGTGCGCTCCAGAGCCCGCTCGTCCTCCCGTTCCAAGACCCGCTTCAGGGCCCGGATGGCCACCTCCACCTGTGTCGGGTCCGGCTCCCGGGTCGTGAGCCGCTGCAACCACAGCCCCGGAGCCACGAGGGGCCGGAACCACCGCGAGCGGGCACCCGCGCGGATCACCTCGTACGCCAGCCCCGCGATCACCGGCACCAGCAGCACCCGCGAAGCGATGCGCAGCCCCAGCGGGGGCTTGCCCAGCAGCGAGAACACCACCACGGCCACGAGGACCACCACCAGCAAGAAGGAGGTCCCGCAGCGAGGGTGAAACCGGCTCTGCCGCTGGACCTCCCGCACTTCCAGCGGCACCCCGCGTTCCCACGCGTTCACGGCCTTGTGTTCCGCGCCGTGGTACATGTACACGCGTCGCAGGTCCGGCAGGAAGCCCAGCAGGCCCACGTACGCCACCAACACCGCGGTCCGCAGCGCGCCCTCCAGCAGGTTGAACCCGACCGGTCCCAGGCCCGGATCCACCCACCGCACGAGAACCGTCGGGAAGACGAAGAACAGGCCCACGGCCAGCCCCACGCCCAGGCCGAGGCTCAGAGCCACCTCCCGGCGCGACAGGGGGCGGCCCATCTCCGACTCCACCGCCTGGTTGGCGGAGTACACCAGGGCGCGCACGCCCACGGCCAGGGCCTCCCAAAGCACAACCACGCCGCGCACTACCGGCAGCCGCGCCCACCGGTTCCGGACCAGCAGGCTCGGCCGGTAGTTGACCTGCTCGGCCATCTCCCCACTCGGCCGCCGGACCACGGTGCTGACCCAGTGGGGCCCCCGCATCATGACCCCCTCGATGACCGCCTGACCTCCGATGGCTACCCGCGGGGCCGTCACCTGAACCACCTCGACTTCATGGTAGCCGTCACCCGTAGCCGCGACCAAGCGGGCGGCCTCCCTCTCCGGGTCGTGTGCTGGAGACGGGCGGGGATCGCTGTGGGACGCTGGATCTAGACCACTCCCCAAAATCGCTACGCGATTTTTGGGGACCCCGGTCCACCGGTCGGCGGGGTTTTCCGGGACAAGCTCCTAGGCGTCCATTCCGTACTTGCGGAGGAAACGCTGGACGTGGCCCTCCGCGTCCACGATCCTGCGCTGCCCGGTGTACAGCGGGTGGCACTTGGAGCACACCTCGACCCGCAGGTTGCGCCGCGTGCTCCCCGTGGTAAACGTCTCCCCGCACGCGCACACCACCACGGCCTCGAAGTACGGTGGGTG
>BEII01000270.1 GCA_002898935.1 bacterium HR32 | reverse complement strand
GGGTCGCGAGCAGGCCGTACGCGGCCGCCAGCAGCGTCGCCACCAGCACCCCGGCGCCGAAGGCCGCGGCAGGGGCCACGTGGTGGTGGGTGGTCAGGATGCCCACCGTGTACGCCGCGGCCCCGAAGTACGCCGCGTGGCCGAAGGACGTGAGGCCGGTGTAGCCCGCCAGCAGGTCCAGGCTCATGGCGGACAGGCCGTACACCATGGTCAGCAGCACCAGGTGGGTGAAGTACAGGGGCACGACCTGGGGCAGGGCGAGCGCCGCCACCACCCCGACGCCCCACAGCAGCGCCCGCGCAGCCACCGCTACCCCCTTCCAAATAGCCCGGTGGGCCGGATGGCCAACACCACCGCCATGGGCACGAACAGGGTGAAGTAGGACAACTCCGGGAACATCGCCTTGCCCAGGTTGTCCAGCACACCCACGACCACGCTGCCCACTAGCGCACCCTTGAGGCTCCCCAACCCGCCGATGATGACCACCGCGAACGCGAGGGGCAGGACCTCCGAGTCCACCCCCGGGTAGACGCCCAGGAAGGGCCCGCCCATCACGCCGCCGAAGCCCGCCAGCGCAGCACCCACCGCGAACATCCCGGTGAGCACCGGGTCCACGTGGATCCCGAGCCCTCGCGCCATCTCCTGGTCGTCCACCGCGGCGCGGACCACGGCGCCCAGGCGCGTCCGCTCCTGCAGCAACCACAGGAACAGGGCCACCGCAGCGCCCACCGCGATCACCGCCAGCCGGTACGTGGGGAAGAAGGTCTGGCCCAGCGCCACGGACCCCGCCAGAGCGGATGGGGTCGGGATCCGGTGCGGGTCCCCGCCCCAGATCCATAGGGCGAGGTCCGCGAAGATGAAGGAAAAGCCCATGGTGAGCAGCACCTGCGCCTGCTCGGCCCGGTAGAAGCGGGCGAGGAAGGCCCGCTGCATGACCACACCCACCGCGGCCACGGTGAGGCTCCCAGCCAGGGCTGCGGCCAGGAAGTTGCCCGTGGCCTGGACCACGGTGAGGGCCACGTACGCGCCCAACAGGTAGTACGAGCCGTGGGCGATGTTCACGATCCGCATGAGGCCAAAGATCAGGGTGAGGCCGCTCGCCAGGAGGAACAGCAGCGCTGCGAACGACAGCCCGTTCAGCAGCTGGGTGAGCCAGAACTGCACACCGGCCTCCTCACCCGCCCGCGCTCGCCGTAGGCGCGGGCTCGCCCAGCAAAGCCTCCGCCCGGCCGCTGTCCCACCAGTGGGCCAGCAGGGGACTTTCCTCGGCCACGTCCTCGGACCGCACCTCCACCAAAGCGGGCTGCCGGGCCTCCAGGGCCGCGCGCAGGACGTCCGGCAGGGCTTCGCCCTCCTCTACTTGTGCGCTCCATACGCCGAAGGCGCGCCCCAGCGCCACGAAGTCCGGGTTCTGCAGGCGCGACCACACCTCGCGGCCGCCGTAGTACGCCTTCTGCCGGGTGTTGATGCTGCCGAAGGCGAAGTTGTTGAGGACCACGCACACTACCGGCAGCCTTTCGCGCACCGCGGTTTCCAGGTCCTGCACCGTCATCAGGAAGCCCCCGTCCCCCGCCAGCACCACCACACGGCTTCGCGGCCGGGCCAGCTGGACTCCGAGCCCGCCGGGTAGCCCGAACCCCATGGAGCCGGAGTTGGGGTTGAAGTACACGCCGGGCCGCGGCGCCGTGAAGTACTGTGCCGCGTAGTGGATGTAGCTGCCGGAGTCCGTGACCAGGCAGGTGTCCTCGTCCGCCACCGCGCGTAAGGCCCGGACCACGTCCCACGGACGCACGGGCCGGCCGCCCGTGGGGCGACGGCGCAGTCGCTCTTCCCATGCCGCCTTGGCCCGCCGGCACCGTTCCTGCCACTCCGGGTCCGGGCGCACCTGACCCCGCAGGCGCTCTGCGAGCGTCTCCAGCACCTGCCGCGCGTCTCCCACCACGGCCGCGTGCACCGGGTAATTGCGGCCCACCACCGCGGGGTCGACGTCCACGTGCACCAGCTGGGCGCCGGGGGCCGGTTGGAACCGGAACTCGTCCGTCGTGCGGTCCCACAGCCGCGTGCCCACGGCCAGGATCGCATCCGCGTACCGCAAGGCGAAGGCGGCGGCCGCGGAGCCGCCGTAGCCCATGGTGCCCAGGGCCAGGGGGTAGCTCTCCGCCACGGGCTTCTTCTGCCACGTGGACACAACAGGCGCGCCCAGGAGCTCGGCGAGCTGGAGGGCGGCGACGCTGGCATCGGCCATCCACACGCCCCCGCCTGCGACCAGCACGGGGCGACGGGCCCGCTGCAGCACCGCAGCGGCGCGGTCCAGGGCCCTGGGGTCGGGTGCCGGAGGCTCTGTAGGCCGGTACTGTTCCGGGTCCAACACCTCCGCGCGGATCTCCTCCTTCGCGAGGTCGTAGGGGATCGTCACGTGGACGGGGCCGGGCCTCCCCGTCTGGGCTACCCGGAGCGCTTCCCACAGCACGTCGGGGACCCGATCGGCGCGCTGCACTTCTACGGACAGCTTGGTGATGGGGCGGAAGACTTCCGCGAGGTCCGCCTCTTCGAAGGCGCCCTTCCACCGGTACCGGGTGGGTACTTGACCTGTGAGGGCCACCAGCGGCACCGACTCGATGAAGGCCGCGGTCACCCCCATGACCAGGTTCGTGCCGCCCGGCGACCGGGTGCCCACGCACACCGCCGGCCGCCGGGCGGCCTTGCCGTACCCCACCGCCATGAGGGCCGCCACCTGCTCGTGGCGCACCTGCACCAGCCGCGCGCCCCCCTCGCGGTCCAGGGTGTCCAGGATCTCCATGAGGCCGGACCCCGGGACCCCGGCCACGAACCCCACTTGCTCCCGCGCCAGGGTGCGGGCCACGAACTCCGCCACGGTCATGCGCGGCACGGGGCCTCCTGCGGCCTCAGGGCTCGCTGAACCAGTAGTCCGGGTGCTCGCACAGGGTGAACCGCACAGGGCCCTGGTCAGTCACGCACACGTTCTCCTCCAACCGCACGGTCTGCTCCAGCCCCGGAAAGCCGCTGAAGGTCTCAATGGCGAAGTACATGTTCTGCTTGATCTCCGCGGGGTGCTTGAAGGAGTACGCCCGGGAGATCCACATGCCTTCGTACAGGGACAGGCCGATGCTGTGCGCGAACTGTTGCAGGCTCACGCTCCCGTACTTGTCGTCGTCGTACTCCGGGAACCTGGCCGCCACGTCCGCGGTGGTGGCGCCCGGCCGCAGGGCCTCGATCCCCGCGTACAGGGAGTCGTAGCAGCGCTTGTACAGGTCCTTCTCCTTGGGGGTGGGCTTGGCGGCCACCTTCCAGCAGCGCACAAAGTCGATGAAGTAGCCGCCCGGGCCGATGGCGTTGATGTCCACGATCACCAGGTCTCCCTGGCGGATGATCTTGTCCGTGTGCCACCGGCGGTAGGGGCTGGTGTTGCCCCCGCTGGCCACGATGATGTCGTAGACGAAGTCGAAGCCGCTCCGGTACAGGTACTCGTTGACCTTCGCGCACACCTCCGACTCCCGGACGCCCGGCTTCGCCCACTCGTGCATGGCCATCCACATGGCCGCG
>BEII01000269.1 GCA_002898935.1 bacterium HR32 | reverse complement strand
CACGCTGGCGGACCGGGAGATCGCGGCGTACGTGCGGAGCGGCGAGTGGCGGGGCCGGGCGGGCGGCTACGCGATCCAAGGCAGGGCCTCCGCGTTCGTGGAATCGGTGGAGGGCGACCTCTGGAACGTGGTGGGCCTGCCGGTACCCCTGCTGGCGGAGTTGCTGCTGCGCCGCTTACCCGAGCTGTACCCACCGGAGGACGGGGGATGAAGCCGGTTGTGGTCTTCGACGCGTACGGCACCCTGTTCGACGTGGATCGCCTCGTGGAGCGGGCCGAGGCCGTGGCGCCCGGCCGAGGCGCGGAGGTGGTGCGCCTGTGGCGCGCCAAGCAGCTGGAGTACACGTGGTTGCGCAGTCTCATGGGCCGGTACGAGGACTTCTGGGCCGTCACCCGGGCGAGCCTGGAGTTCGCCTGTGAGGCCCTGGATCGATCCTTGTCGGGCCCCGCGCGGGACCGGCTCCTGGAGGAGTTTTTGCGGGTGCCCGCCTTTCCTGACGCCCCTCCGGCCCTTTCCCAGCTGTGCGCGCGGGGAGTCCGTTGCTGCGTGTTCTCCAACGGCACCCGGGCCATGGTGGAGGCGGCGGTGTCCAGCGCCGGACTGGGGGCGTACGTGGACGCGGTGCTCAGCGTGGACGACGAGGTGAGGGTCTACAAGCCCCACCCCGCGGCGTACGCCTACGTCTGCCGGCGCCTTGGGATCCAGCCCCCGCAGGCCCTCTTCGTCTCCTCCAACGGGTTCGACGTGGCGGGGGCAGCTGCGTACGGGTTCCCCACCGCCTGGGTGAACCGGAGGAGGCTGCCCGCGGAGCGCCTGGGTGCCACCCCGGTCTTGGTGGTCCAGGACCTCCTGCAGCTGGCCGCCGCCTGGGTTTGAATCTTCATGCAGGAACGCGTATACTGATTCGCATGGCGATCCGAGTGAGCGTGCTGGGGGCCTCCGGGTACACGGGCGGCGAGCTCGTGCGGCTGCTGGCCTGTCACCCCGCGGTACAGCTCGTGCACCTCACCGCCGCCCAGCACCAGGGACGCTCGGTGGACGCGGTGTTCCCGAACCTCCGGGGGGTGGTCGCAAAGCCCCTGGAGGCCGTGGACTTCGCCCGGGTGGGCGCGGACTCGGATGTGGTGTTCCTCGCCCTACCGCACGGGCTGGCTCTGGAAGCGGCGCCCGCGGTGCTCGAGGCCGGAGCGCGGGTGGTGGACCTGGGGCCGGACTTCCGCCTGCGCGACCCCGCGGCGTACGCACGGTATTACAAGCACGAGCACACCGCGCAGGCGTGGCTCGCCCGTGCGGTGTACGGGCTGACGGAGTTGTACCGCGCCCAGGTGCGCACCGCGCAGCTCGTAGCCAACCCCGGCTGCTACCCCACCGCCGCGGTGCTGGCCCTAGCGCCCCTGGTGCAGGCGGGCTGGGTGGCCGGACCGGTGGTGGTGGACGCGAAGTCCGGCGTCTCAGGCGCCGGCCGAAGTCCTTCGGCAAGCACCCACTTCGGGGAGGTGAACGAGAACGTCCGCCCCTACAATGTGGGCGTCCACCGCCACCAGCCCGAAATCGAGCAGGCGCTCTACGACGCGGGGACGCCGGTCCGGGTGCTGTTCGCGCCGCACCTGATCCCCATGACGCGGGGGATCCTCGCCACCTGCTACGTCCCGCTCGCCCGACCCGCCTCGCAGGCGGAGGCGCTCGCGCTGTACGAGGAGGCCTACCGCGGGGAGCCGTTCGTCCGGGTGCTGGTGGACGAGCTCCCGCAGACCAAGGCCACGTACGCCTCCAACTTCTGCGACGTGGCGGTGCGGGTGGACCCGGACCGTGGGCTTGCGGTGGCCGTGGCCGCGCTCGACAACCTGGTGAAGGGAGCGGCGGGACAGGCGGTGCAGAACCTAAACGTGATGTTCGGCCGGCCGGAGTCCGAGGGCCTGTGGGCTCCGGCCGTCTTCCCCTAGGAACATGTCCGAACCATCGTCGCGAACACGGAGACTGGGGGCCTCAAGAATCGCGCCGGCGATTCCCGGGGTGGTTTCGCTCTCCGTTCGAGGTGGCGGATGATTACCCGAGCGTCTACCTGGCAGCGTACGTCCGGCGGGGTGACCGCGCCCCGGGGGTACTTGGCCAGCGGCGTGCACTGCGGCATCAAGCAGCGCAAGCGCGACCTGGCGCTGGTGGTCTCTGAAGCGCCCGCGTCCGTGGCCGGGGTGTTCACCACCAACCGGGTCAAGGCGGCGCCCGTGCTGTGGTGCCAGGAGGTGGTTCGCCGGGGCGTGGCACGGGCCGTGGTGGTGAACAGCGGGAACGCCAACGCGTGCACCGGCGAGCGCGGCTGGCTGGACGCCCGGGAGATGGCGGAGCGCACCGCGGCGGCCCTGGGGGTCGCGCCGGAGGAGGTGCTGGTGGCCTCCACAGGGGTGATCGGCGTGCCGCTGCCCATGGACGCGGTGCGGCGCGGGATCCCGCTGGCGGCGGCGTCGCTGTCGCGCTCGGGCGAGGAGGCGGCGGAGGCCATCCTGACCACGGACGCCTTCCCGAAGACTTCCGCGGTGGTGACCACCGTGGGCGGCGTCCAGGTGACGGTGGGCGGGATGGCCAAGGGCGCGGGGATGATCCACCCCCGGCTGGCCACCACCCTGTGCTTTCTGACCACGGACGCTTACCTGCCCGCGCCCGTGCTGCGTGAGGCGCTGTCCCGGGCGGTGGCCGAGTCCTTCAACCGGATCACGGTGGACGGCGACACGAGCACCAACGACACCGTGCTGGCGCTGGCCAACGGCCGCGCGGGCGCCCCGGTGGTGGAGGGCGGGGAGGACCTGGAACGGTTCACCCAGGCGCTGACCGCGGTGGCCCAGGACTTGGCGCGCATGGTGGTGCGGGACGGGGAAGGCGCGCAGCGCCTGGTGGAGGTGGTGGTGGAGGGTGCGGCAGACGAGCAGGACGCAGAGCGGGCGGCGTTCGCCATCGCCACTTCCCTGCTGGTGAAGACCATGCTGCACGGGGGGGAGCCCAACTGGGGCCGGGTGGTGGCCGCGGTGGGGTACTCGGGCGCGCAGGTGGACGAGCGCCGGGTGGCGGTGTGGTTCGGGGACGTGCAGGTGGTGCGGGAGGGGCTCGGCGTGGAGGGCGTGTTCGACCGGGCCGCGGCGGCGTTGCGGGGTGAGGAGGTCACCGTGCGCGTGGACCTCGGGCTCGGGCCCGGCCGCGCGCGGGTCTGGACGTGCGACCTGGGCGAGGAGTACGTCCGCATCAACGGCAGCTACATCACGTGAGGCGGGGAGGAGCGGTGAGGATCTTGGCCACGCCCCCTCAGAGTCTGGGTCGGTCGCTGGCGGAGGCCCTGCGGTACGTGGCGACCTGGAAGGGCCGCACGGTGGTGGTGAAGTTCGGCGGCAGCGTGCTGGACACACCGTCGGTGGGGACGCTGCCCGAGGACCTGGTGCTCCTGCAGCGCGCCGGGGTGCGGCCCGTGCTCGTTCACGGTGGCGGTCCGGAGATCACCCGCGTCCTGGAGCGGTTGGGCAAGTCCACACGGTTCGTGAACGGCCTGCGGGTGACGGACGAGGAGACCATGGAGGTCGTGGAGATGGTGCTGGCGGGGCGGGTGAACAAAC
>BEII01000268.1 GCA_002898935.1 bacterium HR32 | reverse complement strand
GTGCGCGAACTCCTCGAGGGGGGGCGGCCGGGCCGGCTGGGCGTAGCCGTGCCCGGTCCCCTCAGCGTCCGCGAGGGGGTCGTGTTCAAGCCTCCCAACCTGCACGGGTGGGGTGAGGTGCCCTTGCGGGCGATGCTGCAGGACAGGCTCGGTTGCCCCGTGGTCCTGGAGAACGACGCGAACGCTGCCGCGCTCGGGGAGTGGTGGCGGGGGTCAGGCCGTGGGTCGCGCCACATGGTATACGTGACGGTCAGTACCGGGGTGGGCGGGGGGATCATCCTGGACGGCGCCCTGTACCGCGGTGCGAGCGACGTAGCGGGCGAGGTCGGACACGTGGTGGTGGATCCCGCCGGCCCTGTGTGCCCGTGCGGCCGCGTGGGGCACCTGGAGGGGATCGCAGCAGGGCCGGCCATCGTGCGCTGGGTGGAGGGACGGCTGCGGGAAGGTGCGCCGAGCACGCTGCGCGGGCACCATCCCCTGACCGCGGAGGACGTGGCGGCAGCAGCATGGCGGGGCGACCGGTTGGCCCGGGAAGCGTTCGAGCGCGCGGGGCGCTACCTGGGGTGGGCGGTGGGAGGGCTACTCAACCTGCTGAACCCGGAGGTGGTGGTGGTGGGGGGAGGAGTCGCGCGGGCCGGCGCGGTGCTGTTCGAGCCGATGCTGGAGGCAGCACGGGCCACCGCCTTCCCCCGGGCCTGGGAGGCGGCACGGGTGGAGCGGGCGGCCCTCGATGACCGCGCCGGGCTGGTGGGCGTGGCGTACCTGGCCCTGCAGGGCTGAACACGGGCGCCTTCGGAGGTGAGGTTTTGGTGGACGTGGTGGTGCGGCGCGTGGGGGGAGCGGCTCTGGAGCTTGTGCGCGGGGACATCACGCAGCAGCAGGTGGAGGCGGTGGTCAACGCCGCGAACCCGTCCCTCATGGGCGGGGGTGGCGTGGACGGCGCCATCCACCGCGCGGGTGGGCCCGCCATCCTGGAGGCGTGCAAACAGGTCGTGCGCACGCTCCCCGGTGGCCGGCTGCCGCCGGGGGAAGCTGTCCTCACCACCGGGGGCAGGTTACCGTCCCGCTACGTGATCCACACCGTGGGGCCGGTGTGGCGCGGCGGGTCGGAGGGCGAGGAAGAGGTGCTGGCGCGGGCCTACGGGTCCAGCCTACGGCTCGCCCAGGCGCACGGCCTGCGGTCCGTGGCCTTCCCGTCCATCAGCACGGGCGCGTACGGGTTCCCCGTGGAGCGGGCGGCGTCCGTGGCGCTGCGTACGGTGGTGGAGTTCCTCCGGGAGAACCCGGGGGTCTTCGACCGCGTGCGCTTCGTGCTGTGGAGCGACCGGGACCTGGACACGTACCGCCGCGCCCTGGAGAAACTCTTGCCCGCTATAGGAGCAGGAGGAGCGGGTTCTCCAGCAGGCGCTTGACCGCCGCCAGGAACTCCGCGGCCCCCACACCGTCCGTGACTCGGTGGTCCGCGGACACGGTGAGCTGCAGCACCGGCCGCACCACGACCTGTCCCTCCCGGACCACGGGCCGCTCCTGCGCCCGGCCCACGGCCAGGATCCCGGCCTGGGGGGGCTGGATGATGGCCACGAAGTGGGTCACGTCGTACATCCCCAGGTTGCTGACGGAGAACGTGGCCCCGGTGGTGTCCTCCTGGCGTAGGCGCTTGGCGCGCGCGCCCTCCACCAGCCGCCGGGCCTCCCGCGCCAGCTCTCGCAGCGGCATGCGGTCCGCGTCGCGGAGCACGGGGACCACCAGCCCGTCGGGGGTGGCCACCATGATGCCCAGGTGGACCCGACGGTGTCGGCGCACCGTCTGATCGTCCAGGACCTGACTGTTGAGGTCGGGAAAGCGGCGCAGGGCGAGGGCCGTGGCCTTCAGGATGAGGTCGTTCACGCTCAGGCGCTCGTCCTCGCCGAAAGCCTCCTGGACCTGCGCCCGCAGCTCCAGGGCGCGGCCCACGTCCACCTCCGTGGTCACGTAGAAGTGCGGGATCTGTTGCTTGCTCTGGACCACCACCCGCGCGATGGCCTGGCGCATGCGGGAGAGGGGGACGTCTTCGTAGTCGGGCTCCGCGGGACTGGGCGCGGGGCGCGCGGCCGGTTGGGCGGCGCGTTCCTCGACCCAGGCCAGCACGTCCCGTTCCACCACACGGCCTCCGGGTCCGGTCCCCTTCACCTCGCGCAGGTCCACCCCGTGCTCGGCCGCCAGCTTGCGCGCCAGCGGGGAGGCCTTGACCCGGCCTGCGGGCTCCTCGGCGGGGGGTACCTCCGGCTTCGGAGCGGCCGGGGCGGGAGAGGGCGCCTGCGGCGTGGGAGCTGCGGCGCGGGCGGGCGGGCCGTTGATGTACGCGATCACGGTGCCCACGGGAACCGCCTGGCCCTCGGGCACCGTGATGTGCAGGGTCCCCGAGGCCTCCGCCTCGATCTCCACGTTCACCTTGTCGGTCTCGATCTCCGCCAGCACCTCGCCGGCCTGGACCCGTTCGCCCTCGCGCTTCCTCCACGCCACGACCTTGCCTTCGGTCATGGCGTCGCCCATCTTCGGCATGATCACCTCGGCCATGGTCTCCTCCTGCGCGTCTGAGGGAACCGGTTCAGGCCAGCACGCGGCGGACGACCTGCTCGATCCGGTCCTCGTCCGGGAACGCGAGTCGCTCCAGGTTGCGGGCGTACGGGGCCGGCACGTCCTCGCCCGTGACGCGCTCCACGGGCGCGTCGAGGTCGTCGAAGCACCGTTCGTAGATGCCGCTGGCGATCTCCGCGGCCGCGCCGAACAGCGGCCACTGCTCCTGGACCACCACCGCCCGGTGCGTGCGGCGCACGGAAGCGGCCACGGTGTCCACGTCCAGGGGGCGCAGGCTCCGCAGGTCCACCACCTCGCACTCGATCCGCTCCGCCGCGAGACGGTCCGCCACCGCCAGGACCAGGTGCAGCATGCGGCTGTAGGCCACCACCGTCACGTGCCGGCCGGGTCGCACCACCGCCGCCTGGCCGAAGGGCACCGCGTGGTCGCCGTCCGGCACCGGCCCCTTCACCCCGTACAGGGCCGCGTGCTCCAGGAAGATCACCGGGTCGCTTGAGCGGATGGCGGTCCGCAGCAGGCCCTTGGCGTCCGCGGGCGTTGCGGGAGCCACGACCCGCAGGCCGGGGAAGTGCCCGTAGAAGGACTCGAAGGACTGGGAGTGCTGGGCAGACAGCTGGACGCCCGCGCCGTTCGGTCCCCGGATCACAAGAGGCACGGACACCTGTCCTCCGGAGAAGTACCGCACCTTGGCCGCGTTTTGAAGGATCTGGTCGGCGGCAGGCAGCGAGAAGTTCCAGGTCATGACCTCCACCACCGGCCGCAGGCCAAGCATGGCCATGCCGATGCCCGCGCCGATGAACCCCAGCTCGGAGATGGGGGTGTCCACCACGCGCTTGGGGCCGTAGCGCTCCAGCAGTCCCTCCGTGACCCGGAAGGTCCCTTGGTACAGCCCGATGTCCTCCCCCAGCAGGACCACCGAGGGATCCCGGTCCATCTCCTCCACCAGGGTGGACCGCAGCGCTTCCCGGTAGGTCATCTCCGGCATGGTTCACTCCCCGTAGACGTCGCGGTACAGCTCCTCGGGCGGAGGTTC
>BEII01000267.1 GCA_002898935.1 bacterium HR32 | reverse complement strand
GAAACCCCGCAGCCGCAGGGTGCGCTGCGCCCCGCGGCGCTCCACCGGGTCCGCCCGCAGCCACAAGTTGGACCACCGGGGGAGGTGCTCGAGCCGGCTGGCCATCCCATACGCGGTGGCGGCCGGGACCCGGAACACCCGCCGTGCGGTGGCCACAACCCCCCGCGAGGCCGACTCCGGCGGGGGTGCGGCAGGTACGGGAGCGGCCCGAGGCCTGCGCCGGCGGCGCCGGCGCGGGGCGTCCGTCACGCGCGCAGGCCCAGCTCGTCCCGGGCCCTGCGCGCGCCCTCCACCATGGCCCGCAGCTTCGCCACCGTCTCCTCGGTGGTGCGCGTCTTGAGGCCGCAGTCCGGCGACACGTACACCTGCCTCGGTTCGAACACCTCCAGCGACCTCCGGATGCCGTCCAGCACCTCCTCCGCGCTCTCCGCCCGGTGCGAGTGCGCGTCCACCACGCCGAGCCCGATGTCCTTCGTGAAGGGGTGCCTCCGGAAGACCTCCAGCAGCGCGAAGTCCTCGTTCTTCAGCGCCAGGTCGATCTGGTGCACCGGCAGGTCCAGCATCTTGGGGTAGATGCGCGGGACGTCCCCGTAGCACACGTGGGTGATGGTGTACGCGCTGAGTCCCTCGGTGACGATCTCCATAGCTTCCCGGGCCAGGTCGAAGTCCTCGTCGGGCCGGGTGTGGATGGCCGGTTCGTCGATCTGGATGAACCGCGCGCCCGCCCGCTCCAGGTCCACCGCCTCCTCGTGGATGGCCCGGGCCAGTTCCATCACGAGTTCCCGCCGCGTGGGGTAGTACTCGTTGAACGACCACTCCGCGATGGTGTACGGGCCGGTGAGCATCCCCTTCACCGGCTTGCCCGTGAGGGACTGCGCGAAGCGGAACCACTCCACGGTGATGGGGCGCTTGCGCCCCACGGGACCGGTGACCACGGGCTTCGGGTAGTAGCGGTTGCCGTAGGACCGCACCAGCCCCGCGATGGCGAACCCCTCCAGCTCGTCCGCGAAGTAGGCCACCATGTCCCCGCGGTACATCTCGCCGTCCACCAACACGTCCAGGCCGAGCTCCTCCTGGCGCTGGATCCACTCGCGGGTGGCCTGCCGCTCGAGCTCCCGCAGCGCCTCCGGTTCGATCTGGCCCCGCAGCCACTTGCGGCGCGCCTCCAGGAGGTAGGGGGGCTTGGGGAACGACCCTACGGTGGTGGTGGGGAACAGCGGCAGCTCGCTCACCGGGTCACCTCCAGGGCCGCCCGCTTGACCTCCGCCAGGCGCACCAGCTTCGCCCTCGCGGCCCGCCGGGGCAGAAACTCCAGCCCCGCGCTGGGCCCCAGGTCCACGCGCTCCAAGGGGACCACCCGGGAGAGGCGGTCGAGCGCCCGCAGGACCTCGTCCACGGTCTCCAGCCGGGTGTTGCGCGCGTCCAGGACGCCGAAGCCCAGCCGGCGGTCCGGTGGGAAACCCTCGGCCTCAAGAGCGTCCCAGTTGCGGGGGCCCGCGGCGAAGTCCAGCCCGATGACGGCGAAGGGCATGTCCGCGAACGCCGCGAGGAGCTTGCGCGCGTCGCCGAAGTACGTGTAGAGCGCCACGGGGCTGCGCACACCCTCCAGCAGCGCCGCCACCGCCTCCCGGAACAGGGGCAGGTCCTCCGGGTGATGGAGGATGGCGGGCTCGTCGACCTGCACGAGGGGAGGCGACTCGGCGTCCAGCGCCCGCAGCTCCCGGTTCAAGGCCCGAGCCAGGGCCAGGACGAACTCCCCGAGGGTGGAGTAGAAGCGGTTCTGGCTGAGGCGGGCCAGGGTGTAGGGACCGGTGACCACCGGCTTCACCGGCTTGGGGCTGTGCTGCCGCGCGAACCGGTAGTCCTCCACCGTGATGGGTTCCCGCCACGTCACCGGGCCCTCCGCCACCGGCTGCCGGTAGTACACGTTCGTGTCGAACCACCGCTGCAGGCCGTCGATGGAGAACCCGGACATCCGCCGTGCGAAGTACGTCTGGCCGTCCTCCCAGCGGATCTGGCCGTCCGTGATCAGGTCCAGGCCGGCCTCCACCTGGTCCGCGATGGCCTCCCGGGTGACCTCGTCCTCCACACGGCGGAACTCCTCTCGGGTGATCTCGCCGCGCTGCAGTTTCTCCGCGGCAGACCGCCACCGCCCGGGGGCCGGCAGGTCCGGGATCTTCGGGTAGCTCCCCACGCTGGTCGTGCGCACCTCGAGCCTCCTCTCCGCGTTGTCTCCAAACACGCTGTTGTGATCCCCAGGGTCCCCGCTCGGAGACGCTCCTACAGCCGCTCTCCGTACGTGTCCAGCACGGACTTGGCCACGATCCACCGCTGGATCTCGCTGGTCCCTTCCCCGATCTCCGTGAGCTTCACGTCCCGGTAGTAGCGCTCCACGGGGTAGTCGCGGATGTAGCCGTAGCCGCCGTGGATCTGCAGCGCCCGGTCGGTGGCCCGGTGGGCGGCCTCGGAAGCGTACAGCTTCGCCATGCTGGCCTCCTTGCGGAAGGGCTGCCCCTGGTCCACCAGCCACGCGGCCCGGAGGACCAGCAGCCACGCGGCGTCGAGCTCCACCGCCGAGTCCGCCAGCATCCACTGGATGGCCTGGAACTGCGCGATGGGCTGCCCGAAGGCGACCCGCTGCTTGGCGTACTCCAAGGCCGCCTCGAGGGCTGCCCGGCCGATCCCCACCGCCATGGCGCCGATGCCGATCCGACCCCGCTCCAGGACCCGCATGGCCTGCCGGTAGCCGTCGCCCTCCTCGCCGATGCGGTTCTCGACCGGGACTTCCGCCTCCTCGAACACCACCTCCGCGGTGTCCGACGCCCGCAGCCCCAGCTTGTCCTCCTTCTTGCCCACCCGCAAACCGGGCGTGTCCCGCTCCACCACGAAGGCGCTGATGCCCTCCCGCCCCTCGCCCGTCCGGGCCAGCACCACGTACACGCCCGCCACCGACCCCTGCGTGACGAACACCTTGGTGCCCGTGAGGACGTAGCGGTCGCCCCGGCGCTCCGCCCGGGTCTGGATGGCGGCGGCGTCGCTCCCCGCGTGGGGTTCCGTGAGACACCACGCGCCCAGGGCCTCCCCGCGGGCCAAGCGCGGCAGGTACCGCTCCTTCTGCTCGGGACTCCCGAACAGCACGATGTGGCCCACGCACAGGGCGTTGTGCGACGCCACGGTCAGCGCCAGGGCACCATCTGCCCACGCGATCCGCTCGATGGCCAGCGTCGCGGACACCATGTCGAGGCCGCTCCCGCCGTAGCGCTCGGGCACCACGAGGCCCAGCAGCCCCAACTCCGCCAGCTGCGGCACGACCTCGTGGGGGAAGGCACCCTCCCGGTCCCACCGGGCTGCGTGCGGGCGCAGCCGCTGAGCCGCGAACTCCGCCACCGCCTGGTACACCAGCCGCTGGGACTCCGTCAGCTCGAACCGCAACGTCCCCTCCTCCCGCGTTCCGGTTACCCCTTCACCACCCCGATGGGCCGCATCTTCGCCACCTTCCGCGAGATCCCGGCCCCGTGACACACCTCTACCACGTCCGCCACGTCCTTGTACGCCTCGGAGGCCTCCTCGGCCAGCAACGAGCGGTTCTGCGCCCGCACCAGGATCCCCCGCTTCTCCAGCTGCGCGGCCACGTCCACCCCCCGCAGCTCCC
>BEII01000266.1 GCA_002898935.1 bacterium HR32 | reverse complement strand
CCCGAAAAACCAAGGGCGTGAGGCGACCGACAGCGCACCCGCGAGCGCCAGGGTCGAGCCCAACAGCAAGACCACTCGCGCGCCGAGGGCGTCCACCAGCAGGCCTGCGGGGAACAGGATGGCCATGCGGCCCGCGGCGAATGCGGTGACCACCTGCCCTGCGGTGCCTGCGGACACGGCGAACGCGTCCGCCAGACGGGGGATGGCGGGCAACACCATGCCCTGGGCCACGCTGAGCGCCAGCGTGGGCACGTACAGCCACAGCAGGCTCCCGCGTGCGCTGATCAGCCCCGGGTCTCTTCCCGTCAACGGACCACGGCCACGTGGATGGCCGAGGGGTCCACCTTCTCTCCCTGGACGCGTAACGCCTGGTCTACCTCGTCCAGGCCGAACCGGTGGGTCCGCAACCGCTGCAGGGGGAGGCGTCCGGACGCGAGCACCGCGAGCGCCTCGTCCACGGCTTCGAAGTCCCTGCCCCGCACCCCCTTCACCACCAGCCCCTTGCGCACGATGGGTTCCGAGAAGGCGTCCGCGGCCAGTTGGCCGTGCTTGGTGGCGGCAAACAGCACCACGGCTCCCTTGCCCGCGAGCGCCAGCGTGGTCGCCAGGCCCTCCGCGCCGCTCGGGGCGAGATCCACCACCAGGTCCGCCATGCGCCCCTGCGTGGCGTCCCGCACGGCGCCCACCACGTCCTCCCGGTCCGCCTCAAGAGGGACCGCGCCCAGGGCCTGCGCCGCTTCCAGCCGCGGGCTCCTTTCCCTCCCCACCGCGAACACCTGCGCAGCGCCCGCCTCCACGGCCGCCGCGACACAGCCCAGGCCGTGCGCGCCGGGCCCGATCACCACCACCGTGCTCCCGGGCCGAAGCCCTCCGTCGCGGCGGACCCATCGGATGCCGTTGGACAGGGGCACGAAGAGGGTGGCGAGATCCGGCGAGAGCCCGTCCGGCACGCGGTGCACCAACGCCCGGGGGTGCAGGTACAGCACCTCGCTGAACCCACCCCACAGGGCGGGGGCCACCTCCACGGGCGTGGCGCCGTACCGGAGGAAGGGCCGGGTGGAGCGGGAGTCCGTGGCGTCGCACAGCGCCGGCCGCCCCGTCCGGCAGAACGCGCACTCCCCGCACGGCAGGAACTCCTCCACCGCCACGCGGTCTCCCGGCGCCACCTTCCACCGCCGCCGGGCTTCTTCGCCCACCGCCAGGATGGTGCCCACGATCTCGTGGCCAAGGATCATGGGGCCCAGGTGGGCCCCGCGCTGCCGCGTGTAGTACTCCCAGTCGGTCCCGCACAGGCCGCAGGCCTCGACCCGCAGCAGCCCTTCGTCGGGTCCGACCTCGGGAAGGGGAAACGTCCGGAGCTCTGTGCGCAGGCGCTCCGTGGCCACCGCGGCGCGCACCCTCTCGATCACGGCCAGAACACCTCCTCCGGCGACACGTCGGAGGGCAGGAAGTTGCCGCGGCTCTGCACGACCCGCAGCTGGCGGACCTGCCGATCCAAGAACGCCTGATCCCAGCTCCCCGCGACCGCCATCGCCCGCCTCACGGGAGCCACCCCGCCTCCTGTAGCTCCTGAACCCAGTTCTCCCACGCGCGGCGGATCCCGATCTCTCCGAGCCGTACGCGCAGCATGGCGCGCGCTTCCTCCTCCCGCAGCGGCTTCGCGGGAGCCACGGCCTCCGCGAGCCACTGCACCCGGCAGTTCTGGTCCAGGGAGTAGGTACTGACCACCAGTTCCGGAAGCGTGGAGCCCACCACCACGCAGCCGTGGCCGCGGAGGAGCACCGCCCGCCTCGAACCCAGGCACGCGGCCATCCGTCGCGCCTGCTCCTGGGAGATGATGTACACACCCTCGTGCTCGGGGTCGAAGTAGTCGTCGTACAGGGGGACTCCCTCCCAGAACATGGCCGCGGAGTGGACCACGGCCTTCACCGGCCGGCCGGTGAGGCCAAAGGGGAGGACGCTCGGCATGTGGGTGTGGACCACGGCGTGCACGTCGGGCCTAGCCCGGTACACCTCCCCGTGTAGCGCACGCTCCATGTAGGGAGGCTTTCCGGAGCCTGTGCGGTCGCGGCCGTCCAGGTCGAAGACCAAGACGTCGTCTTCGCGTACCCACCGGGGAGCCTTGGACCAAGAGAGCAGGTAGGCGGAAGGGTCCTCGGGGTCGCGGACGCTCACGTGCCCCATGGAGTCCAGGAGGCCCAGCCGGACCAGGATGCGGTTGGCCAGCACCAGCTGCTGCCGGGCTTCGGACAGGGTTTCCGCCCGCCCCCACATGCCCGGTCATTCCTCGTCCAGGTCCGGCTCCGGCAGTGCCACCATGTCGCTGGTGTCCACCAGGGGGGCCAGATCCATGTGGCGGACGTGGAGCAGCGCCTCCAGCTCCTGGGGGCCCAACACCACCGCCAGGCCCCCGTTCATGTCTCGGACCAGCAGGCCTTCGCTGCCCACCAGGGCCACGGCCACCAGGGCGAACTCATTCTGCAGCCGTTCCGAGCCTTCGCCCACGGACTTCCACGCCTCCGCCGCCTGCTCCGCGCCGTCCCCCGTGGCCACCGGGAGGGCCGGGACCGGTTTGTAACGCACCCGGGTGAGGCCTTCCAGCTCCAGGGGATCCAGGAAGGCCTCCCGCCCTCCGTCGGCCGCCACGAGCCGCAGCCGGACCCCGGTGGGTGTCTGGTACCGGCTGACGTGCACCCGGCCCACCGATCCCAGCGGCCGTTCCTCCCGCCAGGGCCTCCCGTACGCGTCCAACGTCCGTCCCTCCCCGCCTACGGGATGAAGGAGAGGTTGTACTGCGGCTGGTCCGCGTCCAGCAGCACGACCTTCTTCAACGCGATGCGCCACGACCCGTCCACGCGCCGCAGCCGGTACTCGCACCGCGCCGCCAACCACCGGGGGTTGTTGAGCCCTGCCTGCCCCGGTCCCCCGGGCCGCATCTCCGCGATCAGCTGGTTGCACCGCACCTGCGCCTCTTCCGGGCCCTCGCCCGGCCCCACCTCCACGTTCCCCACCAGGCGGACGGTGCGAGAAGGCGGGTTCTGGTCCAGCACCGGCGTCCGGGTGAGCCGGTAGACCCGCTCGTGCAGGCGCCTGCGGTCGTCGTACACGATGGACACGGTCTGCTGGGGGTCCCGGTCCGGGTCCATGGGGACCCAGTACACCGCGTCGTCGGTGAACAGCTGCTCCCACTCCTCGAAGCGCCGCTCGTCCAGCAGCCTGGCCTCCGCCACGAGGAACCGCTGCGCCTCCTCCACGCTCAGCATCGGCACATCCCTCAGGGCTCGGCCATGGCCTGACGCCACGCCCGGTACAGGGACCGCTGCGGGGCCTCGTCCGTGGTGTGGCCGATGGCCTCGCCGTCCACCACCCGCTCCCGGTGCTGGCCGCGGTTCAGCAGGTTCCAGGGGTCTCCCGTGGCCTGAAGCCCCGTCTGGATCTCCGTGAACACTTCGATGTCGTCCGGCGCTCCGAACCCCGCGGGCCCGTAGAAGCGCTCGTGGCCGCGGTACCGGCTGCGGTTGATGGCCTCGGGCACGTCCTCCAGGGCGTACACGTAAAGCTGCACCTCCGTGCGGTCCACCGCCTTCGGCACGATCACCCGGATGTGGGTGTCGAACAGGTACAGGTTCGGGAACACGAAGATGTTGCGACGAGA
>BEII01000265.1 GCA_002898935.1 bacterium HR32 | reverse complement strand
CGACGGCCGGGGGGAAGTCTGCACCGGGTACCGGGTGCAGTACGACACCGCGCGAGGGCCGTGCAAGGGGGGGCTCCGCTACCACCCGCGGGTGACCCTGGACGAGATGAAGGCCCTGGCCGCGTGGATGTCCATCAAGTGCGCGGTGGTGGACGTGCCCTTCGGGGGGGGCAAGGGGGGCGTGGCCTGCGACCCCGCGCGGCTCTCCCACCGAGAGCTGGAACGGATCACCCGCCGCTACACCGCGGAGATCTTCGACATCATCGGGCCCGACAAGGACATCCCCGCGCCGGACGTGGGGACCGACAGCCAGGTGATGGCCTGGGTGATGGACACCATCTCCATGAAGCGCGGGTACCTGGAGCCCGGCACCGTCACAGGCAAGCCCGTGGCCCTGGGCGGGTCCCGGGGCCGGGAGGAGGCGACCGGGCGCGGCATCCTGGTGGTTACCCAGGAGGCCTTCTCGCATCTCGGCATGGAGCTGGAGGGGGCCCGGGTGGTGGTCCAGGGGTTCGGCAACGTGGGCTGGAACACCGCCCGGCTGCTGCACGAAGCCGGAGCGCGGGTGGTGGCGGTCAGCGACGTGCACGGGGGCGTCTACCACCCGGAGGGCCTGGTGCCGCGCATGGTCCGGGAGCACGCGCAGCGCACGGGGAGCGTGGTGGGCTACCCCGGGGCGCGCACCATCACCACCGCGGAGCTGCTGGAGCTGGACTGCGAGCTGCTGATCCCCGCGGCCATCGAGAACCAGATCACCCGCCACAACGCCCACGCGGTCAAGGCCAAGGTGGTGGTGGAGGGGGCCAACGGCCCCACCACGCCGGAGGCCGACGAGATCCTCCGTCGGCGCGGCGTCTTCGTGGTGCCGGACATCCTCGCCAACGCGGGCGGGGTGGTGGTGAGCTACTTCGAGTGGGTGCAGGACCGCTACGGGTACTTCTGGCGGGAGGACCAGGTCCGGTCGCGCCTGGAGGCGAAGATGCGGCAGGCCTTCCGGGACGTGCTGGACCTCGCCACCCAGCTGGGCTTGGACCTGCGCACGGGCGCCTACTGCCTCGGCGTCCAGAGGATCGTGGAGGCCCGGAGGTTGCGGGGCCTGTATGCCTGAAGAGGCGGCGGCCGCGCTGCCCGCCACACGGGTGACCCTCGAGGCCGTGAAGGCCGACCCCGAGGTGGCCGCCTACGTGGAGAAGGCCAACGAGTCCCTCGGGGTGCTCGGCTACACCGAGCACGGGTTCCGCCACGCCGGCCTCACCAGCCGCATCGCGTACAACATCCTGCGCCGCCTGGGTTACCCCGAGCGGGAGTGTGAGCTGGCCGCCATCGCCGCCTACCTGCACGACATCGGGAACCTGGTGAGCCGCCTGAACCACGAGCACACGGGGGCCCTCCTGGCCGGCGCGGTCCTGCAGCGGCTCGGGATGGAGCCCGCGGAGCGGGCGGTGGTGATGAGCGCCATCGGAAACCACGAGGAGTCCCACGGCCAGCCCGTGAGCGCCGTGGGCGCCGCGGTCATCCTGGCGGACAAGTCGGACGTGCACCGCAGCCGCGTCCGCAACCCGGACCCGGCCACCTTCGACATCCACGACCGGGTGAACTACGCGGTGGAGCACTCCTTCCTCCGGGTGGACGAGCGGGCGAAGGAGATCACCCTGGAGCTCACCATCAACACCGAGAAGGCTCCCGTGATGGAGTACTTCGAGATCTTCCTGTCCCGCATGGTCATGTGCCGCCGCGCCGCGGAGCACCTGGGCTGCGCTTTCAAGCTCCAGATCAACGGCGTGCGGTTCCTGTGACCGGCCGCGTTTGACGGTCCCCCTTCCGGGGACTATCCTCGAACGCGGAACGCCCATGGACATCGTCCTCGTCGGCACGAGCCACCGGACCGCCCCCCTCGAGGTGCGGGAGCGTGTGGCCTTCCTCGAGAGCCGCCTGGGCTCCGCCGCCGCCCTGTTGCGCCAGCGCGACGGGGTTCACGAGGCCGCGCTGGTGTCCACCTGCAACCGGACGGAGGCGTACGTGGTGGCCGACGACCCGTCCGCCGGCGCGGAGGCGGTGCTGGGGTTCTGGACCGACTACCACGGCGTGCGCCGAAGTGACATCGAGCCCTACGCCTACGTCCTGCGGGGGCCGGAGGCCGCCCACCACCTGTTCCGCGTGGCCGCGGGCCTGGACTCCATGATGGTGGGCGAGACCCAGATCCTGGGGCAGGTGCGGGACGCCTTCGCCGCGGCCCGGGACGCGCGGACGGTCGGGCCGCTCCTGGACGCCCTCTTCCGGCACGCCATCGCCGCCGGACGACGGGTCCGCCGCGAGACGGGGATCGAGCGCGGCTCCCTGTCCGTGCCGGCCGCGGCCGTGGCGCTGGCGCGGGAGATCCTGGGCAGCCTGGAAGGCCGACGGGTCCTCGTGCTCGGCGCCGGGGAGATGGCGGAGCTCACCGTCCGCCACCTGGTGGAGGCCGGCTGTTCGTCGGTGGTGGTGTGCAACCGCACCCTGGACCACGCCCGGCCGCTGGCGGAGCGGCTCGGCGGGGTAGCGGTGCGGTTTGACGAGCTCGGCACTCAGCTGCCCGGCTGCCACGTGCTCGTCACCTCCACCTCGGCACCCCACCCCGTGGTGGAGTCGGACCTGGTGGCCCGCGCGGTGGCGGGCCGGGCCGAGCCGCTGGTGATCCTGGACATCGCCGTTCCCCGAGACGTGCACCCCGCGGTCGCCGAGCTCCCCCGCGTCCAGCTGTTCAACGTGGACGACCTGGACCGCGTGAGCCAGACCGCGCCGCAGGCCCGCCAGGCGGAGATCGCCCAGGCCGAGGGCATCGTGGCGGAGGAGGCGGAGCGGTTCAGCGCCTGGCTGAGGTCCCTCAAGGTCGTCCCGCTCATCGCCGCCCTGCGCTCCCGGGCGGAAAGCGTGGTGGAGGAGGAGTGGCAGCGCGCGCTGCCGCGCCTGGCGAGCCTGTCTCCGGAGGAGCGAGAGGCGGTGCGGGCAGTACTGCAGGCCGTGGTCAACCGGCTGCTGCACGGCCCCATCGTGCGCCTGAAGGAGATCGCCCGCCGGGAGGAGGCGGTGTACGTGGAAGCGGCCCGGACCCTGCTGGGCTTCGACGAGGAGCTCGCCCAGGCCGCAGGCCCCGAACGCGGCCGTTGACCCTCAAGGTCGGTACCCGTGCGAGTCACCTGAGTCGCAGGCAGACGGAGTCCGTCCTGCACGCGCTGCGACAGGTAGACCCCGCCCTGCGGTTCGACGTGGTGGAGGTGCGCACCGCAGGCGACCGCACCACGCGTTCCATCCCAGAGCTCGGCGGGGTGGGCTGGTTCACCCGCGAGCTGGAGGCCGCGCTGCTCGCGGGACGCGTGGACCTGGTGGTACACAGCCTCAAGGACCTGCCCACCGACCCCACACCCGGCCTCGTGGTGGCCGCGGTACCTGAACGGGAGGACCCCCGGGACGCTCTGGTGGGGCCTTGGCCATCGTTGCTGGACCTGCCCCTGGGCGCGCGCGTCGGGACTTCCAGCCCGCGGCGGGCAGCCCAGCTGCGGGCGGTGCGGCGGGACCTGGACATCGTACCGCTGCGTGGGAACGTGGACACGCGGCTGCGGAAGGTGGCGGCGGGCGAGGTGGACGCGGCCGTTCTGGCGCTGTCCGGCCTCCTGCGGGGC
>BEII01000264.1 GCA_002898935.1 bacterium HR32 | reverse complement strand
TCACCGCCCTGACCTTCGCGGTGGGTGTACGGGCCGGGTTGTTCAACATCGGCGCGGAGGGCCAGATGTACCTCGGGGCCATCGGCGCCACCCTCGTGGCCGGCATGATCCCGCTCCCCGCGGGCGTCCACCTCGTTGCCGCCACCCTGGCCGGGATGGTGGCGGGGGCTGTGTGGTCGCTGGTGCCGGCAGTGTTGAAGGCGTGGCGGGGCGCCCACGAGGTCATCTCCACCATCATGTGCAACTGGATCGCCCTGCACCTGTCCATGTACCTCGCGGTGAACTTCCTGGCGGAGCCGGGGCGCGCGGAGCGCACGGTGCCCGCGCTGCCGTCCGCCCGCTACCCGGTCCTGAGCGAGGAGAGCACCCTGACCGCGGTGCTGTTCGTGGCCGTGGCGTTCGCCTTGTCCGTGTACGCGTACCTGTGGGGGACGCGGGCCGGCTACGAGCTCCGGCTAGCGGGCGAGAACCCAGAAGCCGCCCGCTACGCGGGTGTGCGGCCGGGCCGTGTGGTGACCCTGAGCTTTGTGATCGGAGGCCTTGCGGCTGGCCTGGCGGGGGCGAGCCAGGTCATCGGAAGGCCTCCTGCGTGGTCGCTGTACGCGACCCTGGGGAACGTGGCAACCCTGGGGTTCGACGGGATTGGGGTGGCCTTGGTGGGCCGCAACCACCCGGTGGGCGGGATCCTGGCCGCCTTGCTGTTCGGCGCGCTGGCGCAGGGGGGACGGCTCATGGAGTACGAGGTGGGGGTTCTGAGCGAGCTGGTGCGGGCGCTCAACGGCATCATCGTGTTCGCCCTCGCTGTCCCCGCGCTGTGGGGCCTCTTGCGCCGGAGGGTGGCGTCGTGAAGGGCTGGTTGTGGGCCCTGGTGGTGCTGGCGGCCTTGGCGGCTGCTGCCCCAGCCCTGGACCGGGTTGGCCTCCCTCCAGCTTCCCTGCTGGAGACGGGGCTGCTGGCCATGACCCCCCTCGCGCTGGCTGCGGTCGGCGAGTGCCTGAACGAAAAGGCGGGGCTCGTGAACATTGGGCTGGAGGGTATCTTCGCGATCTCGGCCACGGTCGGGGTGTGGTTCGCGGAGGCAGGGCGCAGCGGCTACGCGGGCTTGGCGGGCGGTGCGGTGGTGGGGGCGCTACTGGGACTTCTTCTGGGCGCGGTGAGCGTGTACGGCCGGGCTGACCAGGTGATCGCGGGCATGGGCCTGAACCTGTTCGCGCTGGGCTTTGTCCCCTTCCTCCTGATCAGCCTGTGGGCGTTCCCAGGGATCCACGTATTCCCGAACGAGCTCATGGTCCCTCGGCTCGCGACCCCGCTGGGCCAGGTCAGCCCGGTGACCCTGGCAGCGGTGGTCGTGGCGCTGCTGGCCCACTGGGTGCTCCACCACACCGTGCTGGGCTTCCGGATCCGTGCGGTCGGGGAGAAGCCCGAGGCGGTGGACGTGGCGGGGCTGCGGGTGGACCGGCTGCGGCTGCTCACCGCCACGGTGGGGGGCGCGCTCGCGGGGCTGGGCGGCGCCTTCCTGCCCCTTGGCTGGTTCGGGGCGCTGGTGAAGGAGATCTCCGCGGGTAGAGGCTTCATCGCCCTCGCCTGCGTGGTGTTCGCCGGCCTGGAGCCTTCGCTGGCCCTCGGGGCCGCGCTGCTGTTCGGCCTGGCGGACGGGTTCGCGTCCGCCGTGGCGGTGACCCCGGGGGTGAAGGAGCGGGTGCCCTTCTACTTCGTGGCGATGATCCCGTACGTGGTGACGCTGGCGGTGGTGGCGGCCGTGATCGGGCGCAGGCGGTTTCCCAGCACCGTGGGCCGGCCGTACGCCCGGGAGTAAGGACTCCTGGAAATCGCCCGCAACTTCCCCGTAGGATAGGTCGTGAGGGTCTTGCGGAACGAAGCCCAGCGGTGCTCCGGGGGTGGAGGGTTGCGCGGGGTCGGAGAGGTGTTGCGCAGCCGGCGGGAGGCGCTCGGGCTCGCGCCCGAGCAGGTGTACGCGCAGCTGAAGATCCCTGTGCGCTACCTGCGGGCTCTCGAGGAGGAGCGGTTCGACGTCTTCGACGCGCCGCAGTACGCCAAGGGGTTCGTGCGGTCGTACGCTGAGTTCTTGGGGCTCGACCCCGAGCCGCTGGTGGCCGAGGTCGGCCGCGTCCTGAGCGGTAGCCGCAAGCCCGAGCTGGTGGCGCCGAGCGGGGAGGTCCCCATCCGGCCTGCAGCCCCTCCGGCGCGGTGGAAGCGGTGGCTCGCTTGGGCGGCTCTTGCGGCTGCTGCGGGGATCCTGATGGTGGCGTACGTGGGCTACCAGCAGCTCCGCGCCTTCTACACCGCCACCACCCCTCCCCCGGTCGAGCGGCCCACGCCGCAGGCCGAGCCGGTGCCCGAGCCCCCGCGGGAGCCTGCCGCAAGCCCCCGCTTCCCCGTGGCGATGGCGGGCGAACCCACGGTGCGCTTGGTCCTGACCGCGGAGGACGTTTCGTGGCTGCGCGTGGTCGCCGACGGACGCCGCGTGTTCGAGGGGTTCATCCGGACGGGCGAGCGCCGAGAGTGGGAAGCCCAGGACACGCTGAGCGTGGTGATCGGAAACGCCGGCGGTGTGCGGGTGCGCGTGAACCAGGAGGACCTCGGGGTCTTGGGCGCGCCGGGCGAGGTGGTCCGCCGGACTTTCTCCGCCCGGCGGTAGGAGGCACGTTGCCCACCCATCCGGTGACCAACCAGCCTCCCCCGCTTGAGGGGTACAACGCGTACGAGCAGGACCGGGCCCTCGCAGAGGCGGTGCACCGGGAGGGCGCGGCGTGGGCTGAGGAGGAGCTCGTAGAGCTCGGCAGGTTCTGCGGGTCCGCGGAGGCGCGGGAGCTCGGAGCCCTCGCGAACGCCTACCCGCCGGTCCTCCACACCCACGACCGCTACGGGAGGCGGCGGGACGAGGTCACCTACCACCCTGCCTACCACCGGCTCATGGCGGTGGCCGTGGAAGCCGGCGCGCACGCGGCGGCGTGGAAGGACGGCCGGCCGGGAGCGCACGTGGCGCGTGCGGCCAAACTGTTCCTGTTGACGCAGGTGGAAGCGGGCCACGGCTGCCCGGTCTCCATGACCTACGCCGCAGTCCCCGCGCTGCGCCACCAACCTGAGCTGCAGCAGGAGTGGGAGCCACGCCTTGCGGCGCGCCGCTACGACCCTCGCTTCCTGCCCGTCCGGCACAAGGAGGGCGCCACCGCGGGCATGGCCATGACCGAAAAGCAGGGCGGGTCCGACGTGCGGGCCAACACCAAGCGCGGCCTTCCCGCAGGCCCGCCCGGGCCGGGACGCGAGTACCGGCTGGTGGGCCACAAGTGGTTCTGTTCAGCGCCCATGTCCGACGCATTTTTGGTGCTGGCGCAGGCACCGGGCGGGCTCTCGTGCTTCCTGGTGCCCCGCTGGCTCCCCGACGGCACCCGTAACCCGTTCCTCCTGCAGCGGCTCAAGGACAAGTTGGGGAACCGGTCGAACGCGTCCGCGGAGGTGGAGTTCGAAGACACCGCGGGGTGGCTGGTGGGCGAGGAGGGTCAGGGGCTTGCCGTCATCCTGGAGATGGTGAACCACACGCGGCTCGACTGCGTGGTGGGCTCCGCGGCAGGGATGCGGCTGGGCGTGGCGGAAGCCGCGCACCACGCAGCGCACCGCGCGGCCTTCGGAAAGCTCCTGTGGCACCGGCCGCTCATGCGGTGCGT
>BEII01000263.1 GCA_002898935.1 bacterium HR32 | reverse complement strand
GGGCAACCAGTGAACCCCCCCCAACACCAGGTCCCAGTCGTAGGCCTTCACCCACCGCTCCAGCTCCGCTTCCCGGCCTGGACAGTAGTCCCACTCCAGCCCGACCCTGACGGGCAGCCCCTCGCGCCGTGCGGCCTCCCCCAGCCGGAGGTAGGCGTCCAGGTCCCAGTTCCGCCGGTGCGGGGACTCGCGGTCGTGCACCCACGGGTTGTCCGGCGGGTAAGTGGTCCGACACTGGACGAAGTTGTGGGCGTGCTCTGTGAGGGCGATCTCGTCCACCCCCTGGGCCAGCGCCGCGTCCACCATGCGCAGCAGGCTGTCCCGGTCGAGGGCGTAGTTCTCCAGGTGGGTGTGGTAGTCGGGCCGGTGTGCACGGCTCACCGCAGGACCTCCACGAGCCTCCGGAGGACCCGGGCGGTGGCACCCCACACCGTGTGCGCGCCGTAGTCGTAGAAGTGCAGCTCCCGGCGCGTCGCACCCTCACCCACCACCTCCACCCGCACGTTCCGCTCGTCCTCGAAGAACGCCAAGGGTACCGACAACACCTCCGCGATCTCCTCCGGCGACGGCCGAAGGGGATACGGGTACGGCAGCCAACCCACGTACGGGCGGATCAAAAACCCGGACACCACCGTGGACACGTCGTCCAGGGACCCCAGCACCTCCACGTGGTCGGGCTGGATGCCTAGCTCCTCGCGGGCTTCCCGAAGGGCCGCGGCCAGCGCGTCCCGGTCCTCCGGCTCCACGACCCCACCGGGGAAGGCGACCTGGCCCTTGTGGGTGGCGACGGAGTCGGTGCGGCGGGTGAGCAACACCTGCACCTGCCCGCTCTGCTCGAACAAGGGGACGAGGACGCCCGCCAGTACAAGCCCGCCCTCCCGCAGCCGCCGGGGGACGTAGTCCTGGAGCCTTTGACGGATACGTTCTCGCCCGGGGCCTTCGGCCGGTCGTGCCTCCTCTGTCACCTCGGGGGAGTCAGGCAAGGCCTTAGCCACCCGCGGGCCACGAGCCGGGCCCGCCCCGCAGGCGACGCGCCATCTCGTCTACCGCGTCTTCGTCCGGGGCGCCTCGGCGGAACGGCGAAGCCGCCGCCCGGGCCAGCCGTCGCAGGGGGTGGGAGGGCGGTACCCCCATGCTCAGGTCGAACAGCCCCGCGGCCACCAGGCCCGCGTACAGGCCCACCAGCATCAAAGCCACCGCGAGCCAGAACAGGAACACACGGCACCTCCGCGTGCACGATGATACCAGAACCAGAATTGCGCGGCGATTCGTGGGCACCCCGATCCCTCTGGCGGGGAGCCCTCCCAGGGACCGGCTACGTGCCTCCGCCCAGCAGGCCCGCGGAAGCCAGAAGCCGCCGCGGGGTCTTCCAGTACAGCGACTCCAGGACCCAGGGCGGCAGCGCGATGCCCTGCAGGACCGGCTGCCCCGCATCCGGGTCCTCAAGGGGAAGCGGCAGGCGCAGGTCCGTCTCCCAGAAGATCCGGTGGACCCAGTACCGCAGCGCGTAGCGGTGGGGCTCAGGCTCCCGCACCACCACCTGGTCTGTACCGAAGCCGATCCGGTCGTGCCAGCGCTCGAAGAACGCGCGGCTGCGGGTTGGGTCGCGTCCGAGTTCCCGGACCATCCACCGGGTGCCCGCGGTGTCGAGGACCAGGTTCGGGTGGTCCCGGAGCAGGCGGTCCAGGTGGTCCAGGTGCTCTGGGTCCCCGCCCATGTGCGCGGCCTGGAACAAGACGTTGCGGTGGCGCGCCAGCCGCCGCTCCAACGCCCGGTGGTGGTCCTCCTTCCGGCCGTAGCGGGCGGAGTCCGCGTAGCGGGTGGCAAACCACCGGTCCGGGTCTGCCACGTGCACGAGCAGCGCCATCTCCCACCGCTCCACGAAGGCGAAGACGGGATCCAGGGCCTGCGCGTCCACTGTCGGCGGCGGCGGGGGCAAGCGATCCCGCAGCCTCGGGGCCATCCACAGCTTCACGATCCGCACGCCCGCCCGCGCGGCTTCGTCCAGAAGGCGCAGGTTCTCCTCCGCAAACCCCTTCGGGTCTCCCCAGGCCTCCCACGAAACGGGGACCGCGAGGTGCACGCAGGGCTCAGCCCCACGCCCATGCCGCCCGGCTTGCAGCCCGCCGATGCCCACCACGTGCCGGACTCCGTACGCCCACGCGGCGGCGAGCAGTTGCCGGTCTGGGTCTTCCCGCCAGCCCGCCCAGTGGGCGAGCCGCCGCACGCCCGGGAGCCTGCGGGCCCACCGTGGCGGCTGCGGCCCGGCGAGGTGAGTGTGCAGGTCCACCACAGGACAGCCCACGCGTGGTGGAGGAGGCGGGAACCCCTCCTGGCGAGCCCGCTCCACGACCTTCGCGTCCACCTGTACCTCCTGGGAGGAATCGCCTGCGGCCTTCCGGAACACCCACAGTGTATCGCCTGCGAGGAGGTGGTCCATGGGCGAGGCGGCCACAGGGATGCGGGTGGCCCAGCTGCGGATCTGGAAGGTGGCGCAGACGTCCTTCGTGCTCGACGCGTGGGACGGCGTGCCGTGGGCCGTTTGGCAGACCGACTCCGCCCGCGACGCGGAGATCCTGGCGGAGTACGCCGGCAGGCTCTGCTACCAGTCGTGGTCGAACCCCAGCGGCCGGTCCAACGAAGCCTACCTCCGGAACATCCTGGCCCAGGAGCACTTCAGCGTGGTGGAGCACGCGGGGTTTACTGTCGTCCTGACGGGCGTCTCCCGGAGCTGCACCCACGAGCTCGTACGCCACCGGCACTTCTCCTTCTCGCAGCTCAGCCAGCGCTTCTACAACGAGGAGGACGCCGCGGTGGTGGTGCCGCCTCTGTTTCGGGAGGACCCCGAGGCCCTGGCCATCCTGGAGGAGGTGTACGCCACCACCCGGGCCGCTTACCGGCGCCTGGTGGAACTCGCCCAGCGCCGGCTCGAGGGCCTCCCGGACCGCCGGCTGCGACGGAAGCGCGCCAGGGAGGCGGCCCGCTGCGTGCTCCCGAACATGACGGAGACGCACATCGTGGTCACGGGCAACCACCGGTCCTGGCGGGAGTTCTTCGAGAAGCGCGGCAGCCTGCACGCAGACGCGGAGATCCGGGAGGTGGCGGTCCGCATCTTCCAGGAGGTGGCCCGCCCCCTGGCCCCGCACCTGTACCAGGACTTCGAGGTGGTGCGCCGGGAGCTGGGCGCTGGCGGCGTCGCGGACACCCTGGAGCGGCGGCATCTGGACGCCGACGAGTGAGGGGACCTCTTCCCGCCCGGGCGCGTAGGGCGGACAGACGCGACCCGGAGGTGTTCCGTGCGCGGGTTCCTCTTGCTCGCCGTGGTCGGCCTCGTCCTCACCCTCCCTGCGGGAGCTCGGCCCCGTTACTGAGCCGCAGCTCGGCGGCCATGTACAGTACCCGGCGGGCGCCGAACAGCCAGCGCTGCCACCAAAGGGGCTGCGCGCGGACCACTTGGAAGCCTAAGGAGCGGTACAGCCGCACCGCCGGTTCGTTGCCCTCCACCACGTACAGGGCCACACGTCTGCGGCCGGCCGCTCGGGCCTGCTGGAGCGCCTCCACCATCATCCGGCGGCCTACCCCGCGGCCGCGCCACTCGGGGAGCACCGCCACCGCTTCCACCACCGCGGTGGCCGGGTCCGGAAGGCTGCTGCCGAGGAACCCCAACAGGAACGCGGCCCGCAGGGCCGCGCCGAA
>BEII01000262.1 GCA_002898935.1 bacterium HR32 | reverse complement strand
CTGGTGGCGTACCTGGCCCGCTTCCTGGCCGTCGGGTTGCGCACCGTGTCCGCAGGCCTGGCGCAGGTGCACGCCTCCCTCGAGGAGGCCGCCCGCATCGGCGGCGCCGGGCCGGGCAAGGCCTTCCGGGACGTGGTGGTGCCCATCATCTGGCCGAGCGTGCGGTCCGCGTGGGTTCTGGTGTTCATCCCCGCGGTGGCGGAGCTCACCCTGTCCGCGCTGCTGTACTCCGTGGGAAACGAGACGGTCGGAGTGGTGATCTACGGGTTGCACGAGGAGGGGAAGGTGACGTTGAGCGCGGCCTTGGCCTTCGTGGTGACCGCGGTGCTGCTGGTGGGCCACCTGCTGGCGCAGCGGACGCCGCGGAGGGAGTGGGTGAGCTGACGTGGCGCGGGTAGTCCTGGAGGATCTGGGCAAGCGCTACGGTGCGGTCTGGGCGGTGCGGGACCTGCACCTGGCGGTGGACGACGGGGAGTTCGTGAGCCTGCTGGGCCCCTCGGGCTGTGGGAAGACCACCACGCTGCGGATGGTGGCGGGGTTCGTCCGGCCCAGCCACGGCCGGATCGCGGTGGGGGACGAGGTGCTGTCCACACCCACCTGGCACGTGCCGCCGGAGCGGCGCGGCATGGCCATGGTGTTCCAGAGCTACGCGGTGTGGCCGCACATGACGGTGTTCCAGAACGTGGCCTACCCCCTGCGGTGCGCCCGCGTGGGTCCCGCGGAGCTGCAGGCGCGCACCCGCCGCGCGTTGGAGCTGGTGCGCATGCACCAGCTGGCCGACCGCTACCCGCACGAACTGTCCGGGGGCCAGCAGCAGCGTGTGGCCCTGGCCCGGGCCCTGGTGGCGGAGCCGTCGGTGCTCTTGCTGGACGAGCCGCTCAGCAACCTGGACGCGCGGCTGCGGGAGGAGATGCGGGAGGAGGTGGCCGAGCTGCAGAGGCGGCTCGGCTTCACGGTCCTGTACGTGACCCACGACCAAGCGGAGGCCATGGCCCTGTCGGACCGGGTGGCGGTCATGCGGGACGGCCGGCTGGAGCAGGTGGGTACCCCGCAGGAGGTGTACGAGAGCCCTGCGAGCCCCTTCGTGGCGGGGTTCGTGGGCACCGCGAGTTTCCTGGAAGGCGAGGCCGTGGCCTGGCGGGAGGCGTCCGTGGAGGTGGCCTTCCCCGGCGGCGCACGCCTGTGCCTCCCGTGCCCGGGCCCCGTGGAAGGTCCGGTGGTCGTGTGCGTCCGGCCCGAGTGGCTCGCCCCAGACCCTCGGGGCCCGCTGCGCGGGCGGGTCGTCCGCCGCGCTTACATGGGAGACCGGGTGGACTGCACGCTGGAGGGCCCTGGCGGGCGCCTGCTGTGGAGGACCTCGGTGCCGGGGGCCCCTGCACTCGGCGAGGAGGTCGCGTTCCGGGTCCTGCGGTCGGCCGTCTACCCGAGGACCGCGGCCACCACCTCGGACGGCTCAGTGGCCACGTAGTCCGGCCGGAGGGCGAGCAGCTCCTCCCGCTCCCGCGTACCCCACAGGGCCGCCACGCTGCGCACGCCAGCGCTGCGCGCGGCCAGGACGTCGAAGGGCGCGTCCCCGACCATCCACGCGCCTTGCGGGGAGACTCCGAGAGCTCGCAGGGCGCCGCGGACCGGGTCCGGTGCAGGTTTCGGCCGGATGGCGTCCTCCTCCGCCACCACGCAGTCGAAGAGGTCCGCGAGGCCGACCGCTTCCAGGGTGCGCACCGCACGGTGGCGGCGCTTGGAGGTGACCACCCCGAGCCGGACCTCGTGTTCCCGCAGCGCCTGCAGCATCTCCGGGACCCCTGGGAAGACGGCCACCTGGTCCTGGTGGGCGTCGTAGTAGCGCTCGTACGCCCGCGCGAGCTCCGCAGCCCGCCCGGGCGCCACCGCCTCCGCCCGCGCCCTCAGCGGTGCGCCCCACCGGTGGTACAGCTCCGCCTCGGTCGGATCGCGGCCCAGGACTTCCCGGACCGCGTGGGCGAACGACGCCGCGATCAGCGCGAAGGAGTCGACCAGGGTGCCGTCAAGGTCGAACAAGACCGCCTCGCCCCGCCCCTCCGGTCCAGGGCCGGGGACCCGCAAGCCCTCGCCCACCTAACCGGCCTGGGCCGCAGCCTGTTGCGGCCTCCACTTGATGGTGCACCCTACGGGGGGCGTCTGGGAGACCTGCGGCTCGCCGCCCGCCAGCACCGCCTCCAGCGCCTCCCGCAGGTAGTGGTGCCCGACCCGGTTCGGGTCCTCGTAGTTGTCGTCGATGGCGCCGTGGTAGCGCAGCCGCCGCTGCCGGTCGAACACGAACACTTCAGGCGTGCGCTGTGCGCCGTAGGCGCGGGCCACCTCCTGGGTCTCGTCGAACAGGTACGGGAAGTTGTACCCTTTCTCCCGGGCCCGCTCCTGCATGCGGTCGAAGCTGTCCTCGGGGTACTGCGCGGGGTCGTTGCTGCTGATGACGAGGAACTGCACCCCCCGCGGCGCGTAGTCGCGCTGGATGGCCACCATGCGGTCCTCCCACGCCCGGACGTACGGGCAGTGGTTGCAGCTGAAGATGACCACCACCGCTTCCCGGTCCCGGTAGTCCTCCAGGGCGTGCTCCCGGCCGTCCACGCCCGGGAGCCGGAAGGGGATGGCGGGGTCGCCGATCTTCAGGTTGGCCACGGCTACACCTCCCTCACCGGTTTGGGGTTCCCTGGGCGGCGCGGGCCCGCCGCAGGGCCGAGCGGATCTGGTCTAGGCTGGGCAGAGGCGAGATGCGCCCGTCCTCGAGGACGTACGCGCGGCACGTGAGCCGGTACGGGAGCCCTGGAGCCGGGGCCACGTCCTCCCCCTCCACGAGGAGGGTGGGAGAGCCGACGAACCGAAGGCGCCTGGCGTCCTCTTCGGTGTCCACGCGCACGACCTCCACCGAGGCGTCCACCCCCTCCTCCTGGATCGCCTGTCGCAGGCGGCGCAGGGCCTCCTCGTGGGACGGACAGCCTTCCCAGTACAGGAAATGAACGCGCAGCATCCTCGAACGCAGAAACGTCCGTCGGCGTCTACCGCTTCCCGTGCGCCTGGCGTCAGTATACTGGCTCCGTGGGACGGCCCATCAAGCGGTCGGTCGCGCTGGTGGTGCGCCCGCCGGAAGGGCAGCACCTGGTGCTGGTGGTCCGCAGGCCGCAGGCGCAGGGGGAAGAGCTGCCGGGGGTGTGGGGCCTACCGGCCGCGTCGCTGCAGCTCGGGGAGAGCGAGGAGGACGCCGCGCGCCGCGTGGGGTGGCAGAAGTTGGGGTGCGAGGTGCGGCTCGTGCGCGTGTTGGGACGCGGCGTCCAGGACCGGCCTGGCTACCGCCTGGAGATGGTGGTCTACGAGGCAGCCCTGGACCGCCCCACCCCCGAACTGCCGGAGCCGACGCCGGGGGACGTGACCTTCTACACCGCCTGGGGGTTCGCGCCCGCGGACGCCCTCGAAGAGGCCGCCTCCTGCGGGTCGTTGTGCGCGCGGGTGGCGCTGGACGCCCTCCGACCCGGGCTCCCGTAGCGCTTTCCCCCTTGACACCGCTTCCCCGCCCGTGGGATGCTGCCCGCGGGGGTTGAAAAGTGAATCAGTCGTCAACTTCTGTCCTCCCGCCGCCCCGGGCTCGGGGCCGCAGACCCGTTTCGGCCCGGGGGCAGCGCACCCGAAAGCGGCTGCTGGACGCGGCGGAGGCGGTCTTCGGGAGC
>BEII01000261.1 GCA_002898935.1 bacterium HR32 | reverse complement strand
CACGCGGGTCGGAAACGTTACCTTCCGGCTCCGCGGGTCGGTCTACGTCCGGGGCAACTGGGAGTTCCACGGGAACTCCCAGCAGCTCAACGACCGACCTACGTCCGAGGGTGATACCTCACCGTATGACAACCAGACCTTCGTGTGCTCGGACCTGGTCCTGAACGGCAACCCGCAGATCGGCGAAGCTCCCCGGCCCATGCTCGGGGTGCACATCGCAGGGTCTGTCATCCCCCGGGGGTCCGCGTACGAGATCCACGCCCTCCTGCAGGACAAGGTCGTCCCCGACATCCGACTTTCGAGCGTGCCCCACGCGGTGGCGTGCATCCGGGGCGGTGGCGGTGGTCTGAACCCGCCGGCGAACAACACGTACTGCGACCAGAACTTCCCGGGTCTGTGGGGTGGCTACACGAACGAGCTGGACCTTTCCGGAAGCCCCGCGCGGCTGGTGGTGCTGAACCGAAGCGACAGTGCGTGGGTGGAAGCCAGAGCCACCGACCTGGCGCTGGGCGGCACCGCCTGGCGGATCCCGAAGCGGGGGCGGACTGCGGCCTGCCGGAGCCACCCGGTGGGAGCTCCACTGAACGAGGTGCTCGCGGACTGCGCCGCGGTCTACGACGGCTCCGCCTTGCTGTACGTGGCGGCACGGCAGACCATCTACGTCCCGGGCGCCCTGTCGGTGGCCCGAGACGTGGACTACCGGGTGGACGACGACCCCAGCCAGGCCTGCAACCCGGCCGCGGGCGAGGAAGCGGACCCCTGTAGGAAGGGCGACGGCTCCCTACTCGTGGTGGCCTGCGAGGGGGGCACCCTCTGCGATCCGACGAGGACTTCACCGGCCTACGGGTTGGACGTACAGGAGATGCTGCGCGCGCACCGATACGCGTCGAACGGGCCGCTGTATCCGGCCACCACGTTCCCCAGCCGGGACCTGCTGGCGATCCTGGTGAACGGCAAGGTCCGCTTCGGCCTCAGCGGCAACCCGGCGCAGCAGGAGATCAACCTCGCGGTGCTGAGCGGCTGCGCCACGAGCCTCCCACCGGACCGGTGCGACCTGACCATGCAGAAGAACCTGCAGCTCTACGGTTCGGTGATCTCCCGGCTGCTGGTGTTCGAGCAGAACGTAGACCTCTATCAGGTCCCAGACCTGCGGCGGTACCTGCCGGTGGCCCTGGACACCTTCCTGAACGCGCCCGGGGGCTCCGCGGTGGTCGTCACCCAGTGGCGCGAGCTGGGGTTCTAGGCTTCCCTGGCACGCAGGTTGCTCCGAAGATCGCGGGCGGGTTGGGGCAAGATTGTCGGAGTTTTGACCGCGAAGGCGAGGAGGAAAACCTAGACCCGGGGGCGAACACGCTTCCGACGAACGGCACGGCAGACGACGCGGCAGACGGGGAGCGCGCATGGCCCGGACCCTCGTAGGGTTGGACGTCGGAAGTCACAGCGTCAAGGTTGTCGAGCTGGCGCGCGCGGGCGGGAAGTTTCGGATCGCCCGCGCCGCGGTGGTGCCCACCCCGCCGGGCGCGGTGGTGGACGGCGCACCCGGCGACCCGAGGTCCCTCGGAACGGCCATCCGCGCGGCCTTCGACCAGTCCGGGATCCGCAACCGCCGTGTCAACACCGCCCTGGGCGGCCGCGCGGTGGTGATCCGTGAGATCCGGCTGCCCACCATGCCCGACGAGGAACTGGCGCAAGCGGTCCGGTTTGAGGCGGAGCGGTACCTGCCCGCGGGCAGCAAGGACGCGGCCGTGGACTTCCAGGTGCTCGAGCGTGTCCAGGAGGGGCAGACCACGCGCCTGGACGTGCTCTTCGTGGCCGCGCGCCGCGAGGTGGTGGACAGTTTCGCCGCGGCCCTGCAGGGGGCGGGCGTCACCCCGGAGGTCCTCGAGGTCACTTCGTTCGCCCTGATGCGACTGTTCCAGGAGGACGCGCGGGAAGGGGCGGTGGTGCTCGCCGACATCGGGGCCGACTCCACCGACCTGCTCGTGGTCCACGGCGGCCGGCTCCGCCTGGCGCGGACGGTCCCGGTGGCGGGCAACGCCCTCACCCGGGCCGTGGCCGGTGTGCTGGGTCTTGAGACTTCCGCGGCACAAGCGGCCAAGGAGGAAAAGGGAGTGGCCACGACGGGCCCAGGGTCGGTGGCGGATCCAGCCTCCGCGCGGATCGCGGACGCCATCGTGCCGGTCCTGGGCGACATCCTGACCGAGGTCCGGCGGTCCATCGACTACTTCCAGTCCCGGTGGACGGGCGAGGCCGTGCGCAAGGTTATCCTGGTGGGCGGGACCGCCCGGCTGCGGAACCTGCCTGCGCTGTTAGCGGACGAGCTGAACCTGCCCGTAGAGGTGGGGGACACGTTCCGAGCCGCGTCCGCGGACGGCCTGGATCCCGCGATGGCTCCGGTGCTGGCTGTGGCCGTGGGCCTCGCGCTCAGGGGGGCGGAGCCATGAGCATTCGGATCAACCTGCTCGCGCCCGAGCGCCGGCGGGTCCGGCGGCGGCCCAGCGCCGTGGGGGTGGGTGTCGCGGTGCTCGTGGTGCTGGTGGCGGCGCTCGCGGTCTGGACCGTGAGCCTGCAGGGCCGGATCGCAGCCCTGCGGGAGGACGTAGCCCGGGTCCAGCAGCTGGTGGCAGGGCTACGGCCTCAGGCCGAGGAGGTGGAGCGGATGCGGGCGCGGTTGCAGGCCCTGCAGCGCCGTGAGGAACTCGTGCAGCAGTTCTTCGCCTCGCAGATCCCCGCCGTGGAGGCCATCACCGACGTCGGGCTGCTGATCCCCCGAGACTCGTGGATCACGGAGTTCGCGGTTCAAGGCGGACAGTCTGTGCAGTTGTCGGGCGCCACCACGGCCTCCAACGAGTCCGTGGCTGCGTTTCTCGTCAACCTGGAGCGGTCTGCGTTCTTCCAGGGGGTGGACCTGTCCGTGAGCGAGCGGCAGCGCGTCGGCCCACGGGACGTGTTCCGGTTCACCGTGACGGCCCGGTTGGAGGGCCGGCCTCGGGCCTCCGTGCCCGCAGCGCCCGCGGGAGGCGACCGATGAGGCCACGGGAGCAGGGCCTGGCCCTGGTCCTGGTCGCGGCCCTGGTGGCCGTCGGGTTCTACTATGGCGTCTACCGGCCCCGGTCAGAGGAAGCCCGTCGGCTGGAGGCCGAGCTGGAGCGGCTGAACGCGGAACGGCAGCGGCTGGAGGCGATCGTGGCGTCGCGGCCGCAGGTGGAGCAACAGCTGGCGCAGGCCGCCGCACGCCTGCAAGAGCTGGAGACGAAGCTCCCCTCCGCCCGCGACATCCCGGTCCTGCTGGTCCAGCTGGAGGAGGCGGTGCGCCGCTCTCGGGCGCGGCTCACCCTCGTGCGGCCGGGTCCTCTCCAGGCGCCAACCCCGGCTCCAACACCGCAGCCGGGTGCCTCCCCGCCGGCGCAGCGGCCGGAACAGCCCCAGTACCAGACGTTCAACGTGGAGCTGGGCGCGGAGGGCGACTACGCGGCGCTGGTGGACTTCCTCCAGCGGCTCCAGAACTTCCCGCGGTTGATGGTACTCTCTGACCTTCGGGTGACGCCCGTCCCGGAGCAGGGGAGGCCTCCTGGAAGCCGGCTCGCCCTGACGGTGCGGGCGACCACCTACGTGCTGCCTCAAGGCGGGGAGACTTCGCGATGAGTGCGGGATCGGGAAAGCAGCAAAGCCGGCTGTTGCCGTACCTGCTGGTGGTGCTGGTG
>BEII01000260.1 GCA_002898935.1 bacterium HR32 | reverse complement strand
ACCTCTGGAGGTCGCCTAGGAGCCCGTCCCGGGAAGGCCCTTGGGCGGAGAGGACCCCGCTAGACGTACGCCTCCCGGACGGACTCTACACCCTCTGCGAGCTGGAACTCCCGGTGCAGGGCACGGAGGGCGGCCTCCATCTGTTCCCGCGGCACGAGGCAGGAAATCGTGGTGTGGGAGTCTGCGGTCTGCAGGACCGGGATCCTCTCCTCCCGCAGGGCCCGGACCACCCGGAGCATCACGCCCGGCACGCCCCGGATCCCGGCGCCCACCACCGAAACCTTGGCACACGGCTCCCGCCGCTCTGCCGGAAGACCTGCGTCCCGCAGGGCCTGCTCCGCGCGCGCCGCCTCCTCCAGCCGGACGGTGAAGGCCAACAGGTCCGACGACAGGTTGATGAGGTCGATGCTGATCCCCGCCCCGGCCACCGCCCGCAACGCCTCAAGAGCGTCCCGCTGGTCCGCCCCGGGGTCCAGGCGGACCCGGATCTGCGCCAAGTCTGCCAAGTGTGCGAGCCCGATCACCGTTCGGCCGTCGTGGATTGGCTGGTCTACCGCTGGGCCCACCACGATCTCTGTCCCTCCCTCCGCCCCGAGGCGCCGGACGACGATCCGCACGCCGTGCTCCCGGCCCACGTCCACCGCCCGCGGGTGGATCACCCGCGCACCCAGGTACGCCATCTGGGCCACTTCGTCGTAGCCGATCCGCGGGATCCGCCGCGCCTCCGGCACGATAGCCGGGTCGCACGTCATGACCCCGTCCACGTCCTTGTACAACTCCACCACGTCCGCCCGCACCGCAACACCCAGGGCCACCGCCGTGACGTCGCTCCCGCCCCGGCCCAGGGTGGTCACCTCTCCGCCTGCCGTCACCCCCTGGAAGCCCGCCACCACCGGCACCCGCCCTGCCTCCAGGGCCCGCAGGACCCGCGTGGGCCGGATCCGCAGGATGCGGGCGTCCGCGAAGCGCCGGGTGGTGAGGATCCCCGCCTGCGCGCCCGTGAGGGCCACCGCCGGCTGGCCGAGGCTGCACAGCAGGTGGCTCAGCAGCGCGCACGAGATCACCTCCCCGCACGACAGCAGCAGGTCCAGGGTCCGGGCGTCCACTTCGGGGTGGATTTCCTTCGCGAGCCGCAGCAGGGTGTCGGTGGCGTACGGCTCGCCCGCTCGGCCGATGGCAGAGGCCACCACCACCACCCGGTGGCCACAGCGCCGGGTGCGCAGCACGTGCCGCGCCACACGCTCGCGCCCCTCGCGGGACCGCAGCAACGTGCCGCCGAACTTCTGGACGACGACCCTCACACCCTGGCGTGGGCGCGGAGCTCCGGCTCCAGAGCCACCAGGGTCTCCGCGATCTGCACCGCGTTGAGGGCCGCGCCCTTCCGGAGGTTGTCGGCCACCACGAAGAACGCCAGGTTGCCCGCCCCGTCCAATCGGATCCGCCCGACGTACGCGGGGTCACGCCCCGCGGCCAGAAGCGGGGTCGGGTAACGCGCCGAGCGGGGTTCGTCCACCACCTCGACCCCGGGCGCTGTCCGGAGGATCTCCCGGACTTCCTCCAGGTCTGGACTCCGGTCGAAGGTGGCGTGCACGGCCACCCCGTGGCCCACCAGTGTGGGGACCCGGACACACGTGATCCCGACTTCCACGCCTGGGTGCTCAAGGATCTTGCGGCTCTCCTGCTGCGCCTTTACCTCCTCGCTGGTGTGGCCGCCGTCCCGCACGGACCCCACCGCGGGGAGGACGTTGAGCGCGATGGGGTGCGGGAAGGCCTGCCCGAGCGGCTCCCGCAACGGCTCCCCGCGCTCCACCGCGGCCCGCAGCTCTCGCCACAGCTGCTCGGTGCCCGCCTGCCCCGCGCCGGAAACAGACTGGTACGAGCAGGCCACCACCCGCCGCAGGCCGTACGCCCGGTGCAGGGGGGCGAGCGGCAGGAGGAAGGTGGCTGTGGTGCAGTTCGGGTTCGCCACGATCCCACGCGGGCGGTCCTTCACCCGCTGCCCGTTGATCTCGGGAATCACCAGGGGCACGTCCGGCTCCAGCAGGAAGGTGGCGGAGTTGTCGATCACCACAGCTCCCCGGGCCGCGGCACGCGGCGCCCACTCCGCGGACACGCCGTCGGGCACGTCGAAGATGGCGATGTCGCACCCGTCGAACACGTCCTCCGAAAGGGCCACCACCGGGTGCCCGTCCACCCGCTTGCCCGCGGACCTGCCGGAGGCCGCGAGGCGTAGCTCCCGGACCGGAAAGCCCCGCGCCTCCAGGATCGCCACCGCCTGACGCCCCACCGCACCCGTGGCACCCACCACCGCCACCACGTATCCGTCCCGCATCGCTACACCTCGCCGCGCTGCGCCCGGTTCAGTTCAACAAGTGCTCGAGTCCCACCACCAGCTCCCGGAGCCCGCCGACCCGGCGTACGGCCAGCAGGACCCCGGGCAGGAAGCACTCCTCGCTGAAGGCGTCGTGCCGCAGGCTGAGGACCTGGCCCGGCCCACCGAACAGCACCTCCTGGTGCGCCACCAATCCCGGGAGGCGGACGCTGTGCACCCGAACCCCCTCGTGCACACCGCCCCGGGCGCCCGCCACCTTCTCCTCCTCGGCCACCGTCGCAGGAGGCGGTGCACCCCGCCCGCGGGCGATGAGCTCCGCGGTCCGCAGGGCGGTGCCGCTGGGCGCGTCCCGCTTGCGGTCGTGGTGCAGCTCCACGACCTCGGCGTGGGCAAAGTAGCGGGCCGCCTGTTCGGAGAACCGCATGAGGAGGACCGCACCCAGCGCGAAGTTGGGCGCCACCAAGCCCCCGAGGCGGTAGTGCGCGCACGCCGCCCTCAACGCCTCCAGGGACTCCCGGGTGTAGCCGGTGGCGCCCACCACGGGCCGCACGCCGGCCTCCGCGGCCCGAAGGGCGTTGGCCATGGCCCCGTCGCCCACGCTGAACTCCACCAGCACGTCCGCCCGCCCGGCCAGCGACCCTACTTCCGTGTGCGGCTGCACGGAGACGCCCAGGGGCGAGAGCCCCGCCAGAACCCCCGCGTCCTGCCCCACGCCTCGCTCGCGTCCGAAGGCGGCAACCAGCTGCAGGTCGGCCTGCGCGCACACCGCGCGGACCACCGCCCGTCCCATGCGGCCTGCGGCTCCGCTCACCGCGACCCGCACGGTCTCGGCCACTACGCCGCCTCCAGGGCCCTGCACGTCACGGCCTCAGCGTCCGCCGGGCCCACCGCGGCCAAGGCGGGGCGCATGCTCAGGAGGCGCTGGGCCAAGCCCTGCACCCGCTCTGCGGTCACCGCCTCGAGCTCCGCGAGCACCTCGTCCGGCGTGATCCTGCGGCCGAAGTACAGCTCCGACCGCGAAAGGAAGAACATGCGGCTCGCGGTCCCCTCCAGGGACAGCATCAGGCTGGCCTTCAAAGACTCCTTGGCGCGGGCGAGCTCCTCCTCCGAAACGGGCTCCGCCCGCAGCCGGTCCAGCTCCCGCAGGGTCACGGACAGCACCTCCGGGACGCGCTCCGGGCTCGTGCCCGCGTAGACCCCGAAGGCACCCGCGTCGCGGTACAGCACGGAGAAGCTGCCGATGCTGTACACGAGCCCCCGCCTCTCGCGCACCTCTTGGAACAGGCGCGAGGACATCCCCCCGCCGGCCAGGTGGTCCAGCACCGACTGGACGTACCGGTCCGGGTGGCCCTGGGCCAGGGCCGGATAGCCCAG
>BEII01000259.1 GCA_002898935.1 bacterium HR32 | reverse complement strand
TGGGGCCCATTATCGAGCCCCAGCTGATGAGCAGCCTCGCCCTGGCCCAGGCCCGGGGTTCGTTCGTCGAGGTGTTCCTCCTGCGGCCCTACAGCGCTCTCTTCGCGCTCTTGACCCTGTGGTCTCTGTTGCGGGGTTTGAAGGGGTGGCAGATGATGCAGCGCGTGCAGCCGGCGACCCCCGCCGGTCCCGGAGGGTAGGGGCGTGAGGGCCACACGGCCGGTGGCGTTGAACGCGGGAGTGGTCTCCGGGGTCGTGCTGCTGGGCATCTCCGCGGTGGCTCTGTGGGGTGCGCGGCAGGGACCCCTCAACGTGTGGCTGTTCCCGCGGGTGTGCGCCGCGGTGGTCGCTTTGTGCGGCATCCTGCTGGTCGAGGAAGGCTGGCGGAGGCCGGAGCGGGTGGTCATCTGGAGCGCGGGCGGGCAGGGCCAGGAAATCGCGGCGTTTGCGGGAGCGGGTGTTGCGTACGCGGCGCTGCTCCCCTGGCTGGGGTTCTGGTGCGCCACGGGGTTGTTCCTGGGCCTGGCCACTTACGGGCTGGCGGGGCGGCGCGGACTTGGGAGTCTCTTACAGAGGTTGGCCGTCGGCTGGGTTGTCGCCCTCGCCCTGGACGCCCTGTTCGTAGGGGTGTTTTCGGTCCCTCTGCCGGGCGGAGCGCTTTGGAGCGGGGCGCCGTGGAGGCCGTGGCTGCCGTAGCAGGCTGAGAATGCGAGGAGGTGGACGGGTCATGAGCACGTTCGCCATCGTGGACTCGGAGAAGATCGGGAAGGACGTCACCTACGAGCCGCCGCTGGTGATCGCCTTCGGGGTGGACAAGCACAGCGTGGGTTCCAAGACCATCACCATGGGCCGCACCATCGTGCCCGCCGGCGGCCGGAACCCCGCCCACACCCACACCTGTGAGGCGGCCTTCTTCGTCCGCAAGGGCCGGCTCCGCTTGTACATCGGCGAAGAGCGCAAGGAGTACATCGTGGAGGAGAACCAGTTCGTGTTCGTCCCGCCCGGCGTGATCCACGGCCTGGAGAACCTGAGCACCACCGAGACCGCGGAGCTCGTCTTCACGTACGGCAACTGCCCCAGCAAGGACGACGCGGGCACCACCTTCGTGGAGAAGCCCTGGCAGGCTCCCAGCAAGGTTTGAGGAGGTTTCGGATGCCCTTTTACCGGTTCGAGGAGTTGACCCAGGAGACCATCTCCCCCCACTACTCCACCGCCTTCGGCGGCACGGTGCGGGGCCAGAAGATCGAGGTGGGGCTGTACCGGATGGAGGCGGGCACGGGCGCCGACCCCCACAAGCACCCCAACGAGCAGATCATCTACGTGCTCCGGGGCCGGGTGCGCGCCAGGGTGGGGGAGGAGGAAGCAGAGGTGGGGCCGGGCGGGGTCATTCACATCCCCCCGGAAGTGGTGCACGAGGTGCGCGCCCTGGAGGACACGACGTTCTTGAGCAGCAAGGATCTGGTGGAGGGCAAGGGCAGCAAGGAGTGGTCGCCGTTCGCGCCCGTGCGCCAGGGCGAGCATGGGTGACCGTCTACCCCGCGTGAGGGTGGCTGCGGTCCAGGCCGCACCCGTGTTCCTGGACCGGGAGGCCACCGTGGAGAAGGCGTGCCGGCTGATCCAAGAGGCGGGCCGGGCCGGGGCGCAGGTGGTCGCGTTCCCGGAGGGCTTCGTCCCCGGCCATCCCCTCTGGTACCACTTCCACCCGGCCACCGGCGAGCGCAGCCGCGAGTACGCGGCGCGCCTGTTCGCGAATGCCGTGACCGTTCCCGGCCCTGAGACCGAAGCGCTTGGGCAGGCGTGCAAGCGCGTGGGCGCCTGGGCGGTGGTGGGGGTGTGCGAGAAGCAGCGGGGGACGACCGGCACCTTGTACAACTCCCTGGTATTCCTAAGCCCCTGCGGGCGCGTGGAGCACGTGCACCGCAAGCTCACGCCGACGGTCGGCGAACGGCTGGTACACGCCCCGGGCCGGCCCGTGGGGCTGCGGGTGCTGGACACCGCGGTGGGCCGGCTCAGCGGGTTGATCTGTGGGGAGAACTCCAACCCCCTGGCGGTGTTCGTCCTCCTGAGCCAGCACACCATGATCCACGTGGCCAGCTGGCCGAACCTCCCCGGCCGCGGGATGCTGCCTCGGTCGGAGCGCGCCCTGCTGGCAGGGCGCGCCTTCGCCTTCACGGCGAAGGCGTTCGTGGTCAACGCCTGCGGGACCGTGGACGACCGGATGCGGGGGATGCTGGCGTACACCGACGAGGACTGCGCCTTCCTCGCGTGCCCGGAGCTGGCGGGCGGCTCTTCGGTGGTGGGTCCCTCGGGGGAGGTGGTGGCGGGCCCCCTCGGCCCCGAGGAGGCGGTCCTGTACGCAGAGGTGGACCTGGAGCGATGCGTGTACGAGCGTACGGTCCACGACTTCGCGGGCCACTACAACCGGCCAGACGTGTTCGAACTGCGGGTGCGTAGCCGGCCGCCCCAGATGCTGCGGTGGGTCGAGGAGGGCCGAACCGCAGACGGCCCAGAGGCGGCTCCCGCGGTCTGGGACGCCGGACACATCGAGCAAGTCACGGAGCGGAGCCGGACGTGAGCGCCATCGACGTGCACAGCCACTTCTTTCCGCGCGAGTTCGTGCAGCTCATCGAGCGGGAGGGAGGTCCGGACGGAGCCGGGGTGAGGCGAGACGAGGAGGTGCCCCTGCTGGTGATGCCGGGCCACCCGCCCGTACCGCTCGTGCCGGAGTTCGTGGACCCCGAGGCTCGCCTCAGCTACATGGAAGCCCGGGGCATCTCCCTGCAGGCGCTGTCTTTGTCTCCGCCCATGGTGTACTGGGCCTCGCCGCAGCTAGGCGTGCGGCTGGCGCGAGCCTTCAACGACGGAATCGCGGAGCTGTGCGCCGCCTACCCCGACCGGTTCGTGGGGATCGCCACCCTTCCCATGCAGGACGTGCCCGCGGCGGTGCAGGAGGGCGAACGGGCGGTGGGCGAGCTCGGGCTGCGCGGCGTGTATCTAGCCACCAGTACCAACGGGCACTACCTCGACGACACGCGCTTCGAACCGGTGTGGCGGCTGGCCGCGAACCTGGGGGTGCCGGTGTTCGTGCACCCGACCTCCCACATGGGGGAGGCGGTGCTGTCCCGCTTTCACCTGTTCAACACCATCGGGTTCCCCACGGAGACCGCGGCCTTCGTGGCGCGGCTGATCTACTCGGGGCTGCTGGACCGGTTGAAGGGAGTGCGGGTGGTGCTGGCCCACGGGGGTGGGGTGTTCCCGTTCCTGCTGGGCCGGCTGGAGCACGCGCACCGGTCGCGGCGGGAGCTGCGGGAGACGATCCCCAGGCCGCCGTCCGGGTACCTGCAGCACTTCTACTTCGACACGGTGGTGCACGGGGACGGCGCGCTGGCGTACGTGGTGCGGACGGTGGGCGCCGAGCGCATGGTGCTGGGGAGCGACGCACCTTACGACATGGCGGACGACGACCCCGTGGGCCGCGTGCGCCGGCTAGGACTCACGGAGTCGGAGGAGCGGGCCGTGTTGGCGGAGACCGCGCGCCGCTTGCTCGGGCTGGACGGAGCGGCGTCTGGAGAGTTGGGACGGAAACCCTGAACGCGAGAGGAGGGAGGTATGGCGTACCACGAGTTCCTGCAGGGGTACCACGAGTACCAGCCGCGGCGGGTGTTCAGCACCACCGCCACGGACTGGCAGGCGCGGGTCGACTTCGCCCGGATGCGCCGGGAGCGCCTG
>BEII01000258.1 GCA_002898935.1 bacterium HR32 | reverse complement strand
GTGGCGGAGATCGTTCGCCAGCACCTGGTCCTGGCCATCCCCTACGCTCCGCTCTGCCGGGCCGACTGCGCGGGCCTGTGCCCGGTCTGTGGCGCGGACCGCAACCACAATCCCTGTCGTTGTCCCCAGCGGGTTCCTGATCCCCGCTGGGAAGTGCTGAGGACCGCTCTGGGAGGTCAGGCATGAGCCGTTCGAGGCGTCACTCGCACATGCGGGTCGCCCGCCGCCGCGCCCTGCAGAAGGCGGCGGTCCCCCACCTGGTCCCGTGCCCGAAGTGCAAGACACCACGCCTGCCCCACCGCCTGTGTCCCACGTGCGGCACGTACGCGGGCCGACAGGTCGTCCGTCAGGAGGAGCGTAAGCGGGCGTCCTGAGGTCTGCCGATGCGCATCGCGGTGGACGCCATGGGCGGGGACCACGCACCCGGGGAGATCGTGGCGGGTGCGGTGGCCGCGGCGCAACGGCTGGGGGTGGAAGTGCTCCTGGTGGGGCCGGACGACCGAGTGCGGGAAGCCTTGCGACACCACCGGATCCCTGACCACCGGGTCCGCGTGGTGCACGCTTCGCAGACGGTGGAGATGGACGAGTCACCCACCGCAGCCCTCCGCCGCAAGCCGGACAACTCCATCGCGAAGGCCACAGAGCTGGTGCGGGCCGGACAGGCCGACGCGTTCTTCAGCGCGGGCAACACCGGGGCGGCCATGGCTGCGGCCCTGCTCACCCTGGGGCGGGTGGAGGGCGTGGACCGGCCGGCCATCGCGGCGGTCCTGCCCACCCTTCGGGGTCGCCTGGTGGTGGTGGACGTGGGCGCTAACGTGGACTGCAAGCCCCGCCACCTGCTTCAGTTCGCCCTCATGGGCAGCGTGTACGCGGAGCGGGTTCTGGGGATCCCCTCGCCCCGCGTGGGGCTGTTGAGCAACGGGGAGGAGGCGGGGAAGGGCAACGAGCTCGTGCAGCGGACCGCGGAGCTGCTGCGCGCCACGGACCTGAACTTCGTGGGGAACGTGGAGGGGCGGGCGGTGTTCTTCGGGGCCTGCGACGTGCTCGTGTGCGACGGGTTTGTGGGGAACGTGCTGCTGAAGCTCGGGGAGGGCATGGCCCAGGGCCTGTTTCACATCATCCGGGAGGAGGTGCGCCGCTCCCCGCGCGCGAAGGTGGCGGTGTGGCTGCTGCGGCCGCGGCTGCGGGCCCTGCGCCGCCGCATCGACTACACCGAGTATGGGGGCGCTCCGCTCCTGGGGGTCCGAGGGGTCTGCGTGATCGGCCACGGCTCGTCCAACGCGCACGCGGTGTACAACGCCATCCGTGTGGCGCAGGAGGAGGTCCGCCAACGCTTGCCGGAGGTGATCCAGCAGGAGATGGCGCGGCTGGCGGCCTGGCAGGCTGCGGACGCCACGTCGCCCTGAGATCCGGCCGCCCGGGGGGCGCGCCGAGCCACCACGGAGGGAACATGCGGAGGCACCGGTCCTCGAAGATCGCAGGCCTGGGGCGGTACGTGCCCCGGCGGGTGGTGACGAACGCGGAGCTGGAACGGCTGGTGGACACCACCGACGAGTGGATCACCGTCCGCACGGGCATCAAGGAGCGCCGCGTGGCAGCCCCCGAGGAAGCCACCTCGGACATGGCGGTGGAGGCGGCCCAGGAGGCGCTGGAGCAGGCCGGGGTGGACCCCGCGGAGCTGGACCTGGTGCTGGTGGGCACCGCGAGCCCGGACATGATCTTCCCGGCCACCGCGTGCCTCGTGCAGGAGCGGCTCGGTGCCAAGCGGGCGGGCGCTGCGGACGTCTCCGCCGCCTGCAGCAGCTTCGTCTACGGGCTCGCCCTCGCGCACGCCCAGGTGGTGGCCGGGCTCGCGGAGCGCGTGCTGGTGGTGGGCGCGGACACCCTGTCCCGGATCACCAACTGGAAGGACCGGTCCACCTGCGTGTTGTTTGGCGACTCCGCGGGTGCCGCGGTGGTGGTGCCCTCGGACGGCCAGCGGGGAATCCTGTCCTTCTGGCTCGGCGCGGACGGCGGCGGCGGGCCCTTGCTCACCCTCCCGGCGGGGGGCAGCCGCCTGCCGGCGTCGTACGAGACCGTGGAGCGGGGCCAGCACTACATCCACATGAACGGCCGGGAGGTGTTCAAGTTCGCGAGCCGCATCATCCCCCGGGCCATCGAGGAAGTGTGCGAGCGCGCGGGCGTGTCGGTGGCCGAGGTGGACCTGTTCGTCCCCCACCAGGCCAACGTGCGCATCATCCAGTCCGCCGCGGAGCGCCTGGGGCAGCCCATGGAGAAGTTCTACGTGAACGTGCAGCGGTACGGGAACACCTCCTCCGCCTCGGTGCCCGTGGCCCTGTACGAGGCCGTGGCGGAGGGCCGGGTGCGCGACGGCGACCTGGTGGCCCTGGTGGCCTTCGGCGGCGGCCTCACGTGGGCGTCGTGCCTGCTGCGCTGGGGGTAGGGCCGTGGGTGGGGTCGCGTACGTGTTTCCGGGACAGGGCGCGCAGTACGTGGGCATGGGCACAGACCTCGCGGACGCGGTACCCGAGGCGGCGGACCTGTACCGCCGCGCTTCGCAGGTCCTCGACCTGGACCTGCTGGAGCTGTGCCGGACCGGGCCGGAGGAGGCTCTGCAGCGCACGGAGAACACCCAGCCCGCCATCCTGGTGACGAGCCTCGCGTGCCTGGAGGCTGCCCGGGGCCACGTCCCTCCGCCTGCGTTGGTCGCAGGCCTCAGCCTCGGGGAGTACACCGCCCTGGTGTGCGCGGGTGCCCTCGCGTTCGAGGACGCGGTGTGGGTGGTGCGCCAGCGGGGCCTGTTCATGCAGGAAGCCACCGCGGGGCGCGAGGTGGCCATGGCCGCGGTGCTGGGGCTTCCCGCGGAGGTGGTGGAGCGGGTGTGCGAGGAAGCCTCCGAGTTGGGGGTCTGCGAGGCCGCGAACTACAACGCCCCGGACCAGGTGGTGGTGGGCGGAGACCGCGCTGCGGTGGAGGAGGCGGTGCGCCGGGCGAAGGCCGCGGGAGCCCGGCGGGCGGTGCTGCTGGCAGTGTCCGCGCCCTTCCACACGCGCCTCATGCGGCCCGCGGCGGAACGGCTGGCCGCGCTGCTGGAGACCGTACCCATCCGGGACGCCGCGGTGCCCGTGGTGGCCAACGTGGACGCGCAACCTGTGGTGCGGGCCGCGGACATCCGGCGGAGGCTGGTGGAACAGGTGGCGAGCCCCGTGCGCTGGGCGCAGTCCGTGGCGCGGATGGCGCGCGACGGGGTGGGTACGTTTGTGGAGTTCGGTCCGGGCACGGTCCTCTCGGGCCTGGTCAAGCGGTGCGCGCCCGGGGCGGCCACCCACCACGTGGAGGACCGGGCCTCCCTGGCCAAGACCGCGGCTTCTCTGGCCTGGGCTGGAGAGGGCGCGTCGCAGGAGGAGCGCAGCCGTGCGTGAGGTGGATCTCAAGGGGAAGGTGGCGCTGGTCACCGGCGGGTCCGGCGCCATCGGTGCTGCCATCTGCGCGGCCCTGGCCCGCGCGGGCGCGGCGGTGGCGGTGCACTACGGGACCAACCGGGACGGTGCCCTGGCGGTGGCGGACCAGATCGGCAGCGAGGGCGGCCGGGCGGTGGTGGTGGGCGGGGACGTGTCGTCCGAAGCGGAGGTGGAGCGCTTCTTCCAAGAGGCGCGGGACCAGCTGGGACGGGTGGACATCCTGGTGAACAACGCGGGGGCCCTGCGGGACGGCCTGGTGGTCCGCATGCGGCTGGAGGACTG
>BEII01000257.1 GCA_002898935.1 bacterium HR32 | reverse complement strand
GAAGACGGCTGGAAGGCTTCGGGTCGGCGCGGGCCGTCGCTTCCCAGCAGCGACCGGGTCGGCAGGTACGGCACACCGAGCGCTCCGGCCAGCAGGCCGAGGCTCACGGCGAAGTTGGAGGTGTCCCACACCTCCACGGCTCGCGGTACGCCCTGCTCCGTGGCCCTGCGGTACGCGTGGCCCAACCCCGCGGAGACGTTGCCCACCCAAGCGGCCACGACGCGCGCTACGCAGCCCGCGCCCACCAGCTGGTCGAAGAGGATGTCGGAGATGGGACCCACCAGCGTCAGGTCCCGCTTGTGCTGCCGGATGATCTCGTGACCCGCGGCGAACGGGATCAGGCTTTCCAAGCACGTCCCCATCACCACGCTGGCGCCGTCCGGGACGAACCGGGCGACGGCCTCGGACATGGAGACCAGCTTACCGTCCCGCCTCGATCCCACCCGCCACCTCCTCTTCGGGCCCGGAGACATCCACGCGGGCCGGCCGGCAGACCGCCATCCACCCGCGCCGCGCGGCGCGCTCCGCCAGGGGCACGACACCTTGGCGGAACACCAGGAACAGCGCCACCAATAACACGCCGTAGGCGAGCACCGTGAGCTGGCCGAAGGGACGCACGAGTTCGTCCACCGCGCTGAACAGGGCCGCGCCCACCACCGGGCCGAGCAGCGTGCGGACCCCGCCCAACAAGAGGGCGATGAGGACCGGGATGTCCACGTGCCCGACCGCGTACACCGACGGGCTGATGAACCCGTTGAGGTCCGCGTACAGGGCTCCCACCAGGCCCACCAGGGCCGACGCAGCGGCGGCGCAGGCGACCTTGTACCGGGTCACGTCAATCCCGGACAGCTCCGCACTCACCTCGTCCTCGCTGAGGGCGTGCAGGGCGGCTCCGTGGGCGGAGCTGAACAGCCACCGGTACCCTGCCAGCGCAGCGACCAGGACGGCCAAGACGGCGTAGTACGCGCGGTGCGGGTCGTCCCCCAGCCCGAGTCCGAGCCCGCGGGTCACGATCCCCGTCTCCCCGTTGGTGAGTTCCCGGAGGCCCAGCAGGAGGTTGTGCAGGATCAGGGACACCGCCAGGGTCACGATGCCCACGAACAGCACCCCGAAGCCCCGGCGGACGCTTACGTAGCTCAAGAAGCCACCCAGGGCGGCGGACGTGGCGGTGGCCAGCGCCACCGCGAGGCCCGGGGCCAGCTTCAGGTCCCGGACCAGCAGCACGGAGGTGTAGCCGCCGAGGCTCGCCAGGGCACCCACGCACAGGAACAGCTGGTTGGTGTGCCCGAACAGCAGGTTGAACCCCACCGCATAACTGGCCAGCACCAGCATGAGCGTGGCGATGCGCATCTGGTAGGGGCTGTGGCCGAGCCACAGGGGGAGGGCCGCGAAAACCATGGCCACCGCCACCACGGGGAGCGCCCTCCACGGAGCTCTCACGGCCAGTAGGCCAGCAGGCCCTCGGGCCGGACCAGCAGGGTGGCCACGGCCACGGCCAGGAGGGCGATCCACGTGAGGTAGGTCCCGACCCAGTAGCTCAACAGCGCGTTCACCATTCCGAGCAACAGGCTGGCGAGGAACGTCCCCGTGAGGCTGCGCACACCTCCCACCACCGCCACGATCAGGCTCAGGATGGTGAACTCCGGCCCCATGTCGGGCCCCAGGTACGAGAAGAAGCCCTGGCCCAGGGCCGCCACACCCGCCAGCGCTCCGCTCAGGAACAGGGTGGCGCTGCGTGCCCGTGCTACGTCCACGCCGCACAGCCACGCGCCAGCCTCGTTCTGGATGATGCACCGGATGGCCTTCCCGAAGCGGGTGCCCTTCAGGAACAAGAGCAGAAGGGCGAAGGTCCCCAGCGCCAGCCCGCCCACGGCGAGGCTCGCCGTGCGCACCCGGACGCCTGCGAGCTCCACCGAAGGAGGTTCGACCCTCAGGCTGAGAGCCAGGTTGGGGAAGCGGAACGTGAAGAGCCCGTCCAGGGCGAAGGAGGTCCCCAGGGTGAGGATCAGGGCCAGGAGCAGCCGCTCCTCGCCCTTGCGACGGTACGCGGGCTGAAGCAGCGTCTGGTCCAGGGCGAGGGCCAGCAATCCCGCGGCCAGCACCCCGCCGATCCCGCCGACGAAAGGCGGCTGGCCTGCTTGCAACAGGACAGCCGCCACCAGCCCGCCCGCCACCGCCACCTGCCCGTGGGCCAGGTTCAGGACCCCGCCCAGGCCGTACACGAACACGATCCCCACGCTCAGCAGCGCCAGCTGCAGCCCCAACACCAGCCCGTCCAGGACGACCCCCACCTACGCTCCTCCCAGGTACGCGGCGCGCAGCTGGGCGCTTCCCCGCAGTTCGGACGAAGGGCCCTCAAATGCCACACCCCCGTCCTTCAAGACGTACACCCGCGGGCACAAGCTCAGCGCGGCCCCCACCTGCTGCTCCGCGAGAAGGATGGTCACCCCCTGGCGGCGCAAAAGATCCAGCCGTCGGTACAGCTCCGCCACGAGTCGCGGGGCGAGCCCGGTGGAAGGCTCGTCCAGGAGGAGCAGTTTGGGTTCGCCCATCAGCGCGCGTGCGATGGCCAGCATCTGTTGCTCACCGCCCGAAAGGGTCCCCGCCCGCTGAGACCTGCGCTCTGCCAGACGCGGGAACAGGTCGAACACCGCATCCAGGCGCCGCCTCAACCCGTCCGGCCGCGCGTACGCGCCCAGTTCCAAATTCTCGAGTACGGTGAGCTGGGGAAACAGCTCCCGCTCCGCGGCCACGTACGCGACGCCCTGGCGCACCACCTGGTGCGGCCGCATGCCTTCGAGGCTCCGGCCTTCGAACCGCACGGACCCCCGCAGGGGCTGCAGCAGCCGCACCAGCGCCCGAAACAGGGTGGTCTTGCCCGCGCCGTTGGGGCCGAGCACCGCCACCGCCTCCTGCGCGTCCACCCGCAGGTTCACCCCGCGGACCACCGCCATGTCGTCGTAGCCCGCCCACAGGTCCTGGACTTCTAGCACAGGCTTCCCCCAACCTCCGCGGGCTGCAACTCCACCCCGAGGTACGCCTCCACCACCGCGGGGTCGCTCGCCACGTCCGTGGGAGGACCTTGCGCGATCAGCGCTCCATGGTCCAGCACCACCACGCGCTCCACCGTCCCCAGCACCGCGTCCATTACGTGCTCCACCCACACGATGCCCACCTTGCGCTGGCTGCGGACCTCCCGCAGCAGGGCGGTGCACCGCTGGATCTCGAGAGGGTTGAGGCCACTCATGAGCTCGTCCACCAGCAGCAGCCGGGGCTGGCCGGCCAGGGCCCGGGCTAGGTCCACCAACCGCCTCTCCTGCGTGTTCAGCCTGCCGACGGGTTCCCGCCGCCGGGAACGCAGCCCCACGAGTTCCAGCGCCTCGGCCGTCCTGCGATCCGCCTCCCGGGGCGAGGGCGTGTGCAGGGAGCCGAACAGGGCTCCCACCCGTACGGTCTGTTCCACCGTGAGGCTGGGGAACAGGCGCGGGATCTGCAGGACACGACCCACACCGCGGCGGATCACCGCGTGGGCGGGCAGGCCCGTGATGTCCTGCCCTTCCAGCTCCACCGTCCCCGCGTCGGGACGCGTCAGCCCACAGATGACGTTCAGCAGGGTACTCTTGCCTGCGCCGTTGGGGCCGATGAGTCCCACGAGCCCTGCCGGCTCCACCTCCAAGGTCACGTCCCGCAGGGCCACGACCCCGCCGAAGCGCTTCGTGACCCCCCGGCAGCGCAGGAGGACGTCACTCGGGCGGGACATACGG
>BEII01000256.1 GCA_002898935.1 bacterium HR32 | reverse complement strand
CGCCGCCACCGGTCACTGGAACAGCCCCGTGGCCTTCGCCACCATCGAGGTCTTCCACGAGAACCGCACCCCCATCGTGATTTGGGGGGCCATCCACCCGGACATCACCCGACGGGGCTACGCGGAGGTCACCCGGGTCGCGCCGACGGCGGAGCAGGAGACCGCGGTGGGCGCCCGGTGGGTCGTGCGGGAGATGCGGCTCCGCCGGTGGGCGGTGGTGCACGACACCACCACCTACGGCAACTTCACCCGCGACGCCTTCGTGGGCACCGCGCGAGGCCTCGGGGCCGAGATCCTCAGCACCGACGGCATCAACGTGGGGGACCGCGACTTCGGCGCCCTGCTGACGCGGCTGCGGGGTCTGAATCCCGACGGCGTGTTCTTCGGCGGCGTGGTCACTGAGGGGGCGCTGTTCAAGGCCCAGATGGCGCGCGCGCGGTTGGAGGCGGCGTTCTTCAGCATCTCCGGGATCTTCGACGACCGGTTCATCGAGGTGGCGACCCCGCAGGCCGCAGAGGGTACCCTGGCCATCAAGCCCGGCGTCCCCCTGGAGCGGATCGCCACGGGCCGGCGGTTCATCGAGGACTACCGTGCCGCAGGCTACCGGGAGCCGTATGGTGCGTACGGCCCGTACGCGTACGACGCCACGAACATCCTGTTGGAAGCCTTGCGGCAGGTGGGCCCGGACCGCGCCAGGCTGGTGGACGCCATCCGGAACATCCGGTACCGAGGCCTGTTGGGTGAGGTGACTTTCGACCGGGAAGGCCAGACGCGGCTCGTGGCCGTCACCCGCTACGTGGTGCAGGACGGGAAGTGGACCGTGTGGGAGGACTCCGAGTACGCGAAGGGGAAGCGCAAGGTCCGCTGACCCTGAGGATCCGGGACCGCCGTGGCTCTTGAGCAGCTCCTGAACGCGCTGCTGCTGGGGGGCATGTACTCGCTGGTGGCGGTGGGGTTCACCCTGTTCTTCGGCGTGCTGGACCTGGTGAACTTCGCGCACGGCGAGATGGCCACCCTGGCAGTCTTCGTGGCGCTGGCCCTGTTTGGGGTCGTAGTGGGCGGGACGGCTTGGGGCGCCGTCCTCCTGGCCGTCCTGGTGGTGGCCGGGGCCGGGGTCTTGGTGGAGCGGCTGGCGCTGCGCCGGCTGCGGGCGGCACCGCCGCTGCTCATGCTGCTGGCTACGGTGGGTGTCTCCATCGTCCTGCGGGAGGGCGTGCGCCTCCTCTACCCGGCGGGCTCCAACCCGCAGGTCTTCCCGCCCCTGTTCCCGGAGGGCGCATTGTCCGTCGGCGCTCTCCGGGTGCCCTACGATACCTTGGCCATTTTGGGCGGGGCGTGGCTCGTGATCGCGGCCTGCGACCGGTTCATCCGCGGGACCCGTACGGGGGCCGCCATCCGCGCGGTGGCGCAGGACCGGGAAGCGGCGCTCTTCATGGGGGTGGACCTGGACCGCACGGTGGCGGTGACCTTCCTGCTGGGCTCCGCCCTGGGTGCGGTGGCAGGGCTGTTGAACGGTGCCTTCTACGGGATCGTGCGGTACGACATGGGGCTGGTGATGGCCATCAAGGGGTTCTCCGCCGCGGTGGTGGGTGGCCTGGGGAGTTTCTACGGTGCCCTCGTGGGAAGCCTCGTCCTGGCCGCCGTGGAGACCGCCTCCACCGCGTACCTGCCGGGCGGATCGCAACTGCGGGACGTCCTGTCCTTTCTGGTGGTCATCGGATTCCTCGTGCTGCGGCCCACGGGCCTGCTCGGGGAGCGCTCGGTGGAGAAAGTATGAGCGTCCCAGCGCCCGTGCGCGTGCTCACCGTCCAGGCTGCGGCGGCCGCGTGGGCTGTGGCGTTCCTGCTGGTGGAGTCGTGGGCCGTGCTGGGTTTGCTGGTGGCCGCGGGCGCGGGCTTCTCCATCTGGGCGGCCCGTTGGACCGCGGGGCGCGACGGCCGCGCCTTTGGCGCCGTGGAGGAGTGTGCGGGGTGGGCCGCAGGCGGCCTCGCGGTCCTGGTGGTCCTGTTGCCCTTTGCGCTTCGCGCGAGCCCCTACTGGCTGTTCGTGTTCGTCCTGGCCGGGATCCACGCGCTGATGGCGGTGGGCCTCAACGTGCAGGTGGGCAGCACGGAGATGGTCAACCTGGGCTTTGCGGGGTTCGCGGCCATCGGCGCGTACACCTCCGCGGTCCTGAGCCGAGACGCAGGGTTCGATCCCTGGGTGGGCCTGCTGGCGGGCGCCCTGGCCGCGTGCGCGGCCGGCCTGGTGGTGGGGCTCCCGGCAGCTCGCACCCGCGGTTACTACTACTCCCTGGTGACCATCGCCTTCGGCATCGTGGCGTATTTGGCCCTCGTGAACCTGCCCGCTGTAGGCGGTCCGTCCGGGCTGGGGCGCATCCCGCCGCTTTCGGTCCTCGGCGTGTCCCTGCGCAGCCCCCTGTCCGTTGCGGGCTTCGCCCTGCCCGGGCAGGCGCCTTCGTTTTACCTGGTGGCCGTCTTGCTGGCGGCAGCGGTGTGGGCCGCGCGGCGGATGCACCGTTCGGAAGCCGGGCTCGTGTGGAACGCGCTGCGCGAGGACGAGGTGGCGACCCGTTCCCTCGGGCTGGACGTGACCCAGGCGAAGCTGTGGGCCATGGGGTTCGGGACGTTCCTCGGCGGGCTCGCAGGCGCGCTCTACGCGCACACGGTGGGGTTCATCGCACCGGACAACTTCACGTTCCTGCACTCGGTGATGCTGGTGAGCATGGTGATCCTCGGGGGAACGGACAACGTGGCCGGGGTCGTGCTCGGGGCGGTGGTCCTGACCGTCATTCCGGAGAAGTTCCGCGCGTTCCAGGACTACCGCCTCCTGCTGTACGGCGCGGTGCTCCTGGCCATGCTGCACGGACGGCCCCAGGGGTTGCTGCCGAAGGGCGTGCGTCGGTACGCGTCGGTCCCCCAGCCCCCCGAGGCGCCGCGAGCGGAGAAGGCCGTTGAAGCCGGAACCGTTGCTGTTCGCTGAGGACTTGGTCATCCGGTTCGGAGGACTCGCCGCGCTGGACGGCGTGGGCCTGCGGGTAGACCGCGGTGAGGTGGTGGCGGTGATCGGCCCCAACGGCTCCGGCAAGACCACGTTGTTCAACGTGGTCACGGGCCTCTACCGACCCCACCGGGGGAGGGTGGTGCTCAAGGGACAGGACGTGACCGGGCTTCCGGCCCACCTGGTGGCCCGCCGCGGGGTGGCCCGCACCTTTCAGATCAGCCGCCTGTTCCTGGACCTTTCGGTCCTGGACAACGTCCTGTTGGGCTGTCTCGGCCGCCACAGGCCCCGTTGGCTGGAGCCGCTCGTGCGGCCGCACTCCTCGGACCGACGGCTGCGGGAGGTTGCGGAGCGGGCGGTGGCGCTTCTGGAAGAGGTGAGCCCGGAGCTGACCGTGCGGTGCTACCGTCCGGCGCGGGAACTCACCCTGGCGGAGCGGCGCCGGCTCGATCTGTGCCGGGCGCTGGCGAGCGACCCCGACCTGCTGTTGCTGGACGAGCCGTCCGCGGGCATGGACGTGCGGGAGACCCAGGCCCTGATGGACGAGGTGCGGGCGTTGCGGGAGCGGCGCCCGGACCTGGGGATCGCCCTCATCGAGCACGACATGACGGTGGTGCGCGGCCTCGCGGATCGGGTGGTGGCGCTGAACTACGGCCGGAAGATCGCGGAGGGTACCTTCGAGGAGGTGGCGGGGAGCCCGGAGGTCCGGGAGGCGTACTTGGGCGCATGAGGCCCCTGCTGGAGCTACGCGAGGTGTCCGCGTGGTACGGGGCGGTACGAG
>BEII01000255.1 GCA_002898935.1 bacterium HR32 | reverse complement strand
CGCGGAGGTTTGGCTCCGGGACGTCCGGGCCCGCTACCCGTGGGTCCCGGACGCGAGCCGGTGGGTGAGCCGCCTGCCGCAAGAGGTGCAGAACCTGACCCAGTACTTCGGCACCGCCGCGGGGGTGTTCGGCCGGTTCGTGAACGCGCTGTTCGCGGTGAGCACGGTGGTGGTGCTGGTGGTGTACATGCTGATCGAGGGGCCGCGGCTCAAGCAGGGGTTCGTGCGCCTGTGGCCGCCGGAGCAGAGGCAAGTGGTCCGCCAGGTGCTGGAAGGAATCTCGGCGAAGTTCAGCGGCTGGGTGCGAGGCACCTTCCTCATGGGCTTCTCCATCTTCGTGATGGACACCGTGGGCCTGCTCCTCATCGGGATGCCCTACCCGTTCCTGCTGGGCCTGGCCGCGGGGCTCGCGGAGTTGATCCCGGTGGTGGGTCCGTTCCTGGGCGCCATCCCCGCAGTGCTCGTGGCGCTGTTCCAGCCTACGTGGAAACTGGTGGCGGTGGTGGCTCTGTTCGTGCTCGCGCAGCAGATCGAGCAGAACGTGCTCGTGCCCAGGATCATGAGCCGCGCGGTGGGGCTTTCCCCCATCCTCGCGATCCTCGCGCTGCTCGCGGGCGGTGCCCTCATGGGCGCGGTGGGGGTGTTGCTGTCCATCCCGGTGGCGGCAGCCCTGCAGGTGGTGGCCGGGGAGGTGGTGCGGGCCGTCCTGCCGTACACCCGGGTCGAGGCGGCCGCGCTGGAGGACGCCGCGGACCCCGTCGCCCACCGGGACCCGGATCCCTAGCTAGACCACCCCCAAAAATCGCGCAGCGCTGTTTCGGGGGCCCCGGTCGCCCCGGACCGTCCTTCCGGGGCAAGCTCCGAGGTGGCGGGACTACCCGGGCGGTGCGGTCCACCCCACTGCGCGCCAGGCCTCCAGCTTGCCTCGGACGCGGCGGAGGACTTCGTCGGTGAATTCGGTGGTGGTAGCGGCCCCGCCCAAGTCTGCGGTCCGGACGCCGTCCTGCACCGCCTCGAAGGTGGCCTCGTAAATGGCGCGGGAGGCCCGCAGGGCTTGCGGGTCGTCGGTGTAGGACAGGGCCGCGGCGGCGGCCAGGATCATGGCCATGGGATTGGCGAGGTTCTTGCGGTACAGGCGTGGCGCGGTGCCGTGGGGTGCCTCTGCCAGGGCCACGCGCACGCGGAGGTCGTCGTCCAGGGCCAGCACCACGGACTCCGCGCCCGCGATGCTGCCGAACATCTGCAGCACGAGGTCCGACAGCGTGTCGCCGTCGCGGTTGAGGGCAGGGATCACCAGCGCCTCGCCCGTGGTCTGCAGCAACAGCGCGTACACCGCGTCGATGAGCTGCGGCTCGTACGGGACGTCCGGGTGGCGGCGCGCCGCGGCGTCCAGCTCCTCCTTGAGTAGCCCCTCGTACACAGGGCTCACGGTGTACTTAGGCCCGCCGAACACCTTGGCGCCCATGCGCCGCGCGTGGCGGAAGCTGAACTCCGCCACGGTCCGGCACACCCGGCGGCTCACGCGGGTGGTGCGGTAGGCCACCTCGTCCGCGCCCTGGCCCTCGCGCCACTCCCGGGCTCCGTACGCGTCTTCCACGGCCATGCGGACCACCGCGATGGGTGCCACGACCCCTGCCAGGGGACGGACCCCCGGGATCCGCCGCCCCGTGCGGAGGATGACCTGCGCGCCCACCAGGTCCCGCAGCAGCGCGTTGGGGCTTCCCACGTCCCCCGGCCCCTCGGGGGTGGTGGTGGCGGCCTTGAGCCCGACCCGGTAGTGGCGCAGGGCCTCGGCGGCTTCGTACACCACGCGGTTGGCCGTGGCCCGGCGGTTGTTGAGGCTTAGGTCGAACCGGACCAGCTCCACCCGCAGCCCGCACACCGACGGGTCCAAAAGCCGCAGGGCCTGTTCGAGCAGCTCCTGGCCTGTCAGGTCGCCTTCGAGGACCACGAGGGTGCAGCCCACCGGCTAGTCCTCCTGGAGGGCGTCCCGGACCCGAGCCGCGAGCTCGCTGATGAGGAAGGGCTTCTGGAGGAAGCCACGGGCGCCCCGGGCCACCGCGTCCTGTGCCGCGTGCTCCTGGGTGTAACCGCTGGTGAGGAGGATGCGGGCCCTGGGGTCCAAGGCCCGCAGGGCATCGAAGGTCTCTTCCCCGGACAGGCCGGGCATGGTCATGTCCAGGATCACGAGGTCCACCCGGCCCAAGTGCTCCTGGTACAGCCGGACCGCTTCGTCGCCGCTGGTGGCCACGAGCACGCGGTAGCCGCGGCGGGTGAGGACGTCCCGCAGCAGGTTGCACAGCGGCTCCTCGTCGTCCACCACGAGGATGGTCTCCCCCGACCCCGCCTGCACCGGCGTCCTCCCTTCTTCCTCTGGAGCCGCCCGCGTCCCTGCCACGGGCAGGTGCATGCGGACGGACGTCCCCCGGCCGACTTCGCTGTCCACTTCTAAGAATCCGCCGTGGTTGCGTACGATGCCGTACACCATGGCCAAACCCAGGCCGGTGCCGCGGCCCGGGCCTTTGGTGGTGAAGAAGGGCTCGAACATGCGGGCCCGGACGTGCTCGTCCATCCCCACCCCGGTGTCGCGCACGGTCAGGCACACGTAGGGCCGCAGGACCGGCGGCTCGCCGGACGTGGGGTCCGGGGCGATGACGGACGCCAGGGAGAGCTCCAGGACTCCGCCCTCCGGCATCGCGTCCCGGGCGTTCATGCACAGGTTCAGGATGGCTTGGTGCAGCTGGCTCGGGTCCCCCTCCACCATGGGCAGGTCGGGAGGGAAGTCGGTGCGCAGGGTCACGCGCGAGTCCAGGGTGCTCCGGAACAGCTCCAGCACCTCCGCGCACAGGCCCGCCAGGTCCACGGGCCGCACCTCGAATTTGCCCTTGCGGGCGAAGCCGAGCAGCTGGCGGGTGAGCTCCGAGGCCCGCATGGCGGACCGTTCCAGCACCTCGAAGTAGCGGTGCAGGCTGCCTTCTGCGGGCAGCTCCTCCTTGAGGAGTCCCAGGTAGCCGACGATGGTGCCGAGGATGTTGTTGAAGTCGTGCGCGATCCCGCCAGCCAGGGTACCGATGCTCTCCATCTTCTGCGCCTGCAGCAGCTCCTCTTCGAGACGCTTGTTGGCGGTGATGTCCCGGTAGACGCCCACCACCCCCACGGGCCGACCCTGGGCGTCCCGCTGGATCGAGAGGGACGCAGAGAGCCACGCGAGCCGGCCGTCCGCGGTCCGGTGCTGCAGCTCGCCCCGCCAGGCGCCGTCCCGGGCGAGGACGTGGCGCAGCCGCGCCAGGGTGTCCTTGGCCTCCGGTCGCACCAGGGCGTCGAAGTCGCGGCCCACGGCGTCGGAGGCGAGCCAGCCGTACAGCGACTCCGCGGCGCGGTTCCAGTACACGACCCGGCCCTCCCAGTCCGTGGCCACGATGGCGTCCTGGACCTGCTCCAGGAGGCTCGCCTGGAAGTGCAGGATCTCCGCGATCCGCCGCTGTTCCGTCAGGTCGCGCACCGTGCCGAGGAGCAAGGGCTTGCCCCGCAGCACCACCCGGTTCGCGAGGAGCTCGCACTCGATGCGGCTGCCGTCCCGGCGTACCGCGGTGAAGGCCACCGTGGCCCGGGGCCCGGAGCCCGCAAGCCGCTCCCGCAGGTAGTTGGCCAGTTTGGGCCGGTCCTCCGGTGCGCACAGGGCGAGGGGGCCCAAATGGTCCACGCACTCCGCGGACGTGACCCGGAACATCTGCGCAAACCGCCGGTTGACGAACCGGAAGGTCCCGTCCTCCACGAGGAACACGCCTTCCG
>BEII01000254.1 GCA_002898935.1 bacterium HR32 | reverse complement strand
AGAGTCTTACCCCTTGTCCTCCAGGTGGGCCGGGGTGCGTGGTCTACTCAACGGGGCACCACCTCCTTTCCCTCTGGCCACCCCCGCCCCGGCGGACGCCGATTCGCCGGGGCCTAGGACTCTTGCGCGCACCCTAACACACACGGCTGGCGGTGTCAAACCTCAAGGCGCTGCCATGCTGGCGATGGCGCGCCGGGCGGTGCTGGGGCTGGTGGCGCTCGTGGCGGTCTCCGCCGCCCTGCGGTTCTGGAGGCTCGGGGAGCCCGGCCGGCAGTACTTCGACGAGATCTACTACGCCCGCACCGCGCGGGAGTACCTCCTGGGCCAGCCCATCTACGAGTGGACCCACCCCCCGCTGTCTAAGTTGCTCGTCGCCTTAGGGGTCCGCGCCTTCGGGTTCGAGCCCTGGGGCTGGCGGTTCGTTCCGGCGCTGTTCGGCACGCTGTTAGTCGCGGGCCTGTACGCCCTCGGCCACCTGGCCTCGGGCCGGCCGCAGGTGGGGCTGGCCGTGGCCGGGCTGGGGGCGGTGGACTCCATCTGGCTGGTGGAGTCGCGGATCGCCAAGCCTGAGGTGTTCCTGGTGACCTTCTCGGTGCTGGCCTACGCGTGCGGGTGGGCTGCGGTGCGCAGCGGCCGGTGGAGTTGGCTGCTGGCCGCGGGCCTCATGGCCGGTGCGGCCTGCGCCACCAAGTGGACAGGGGCTGCGGCCCTCGCGGTCCTCGCGGCCCTGGTGGCGGGCGCGTGGAGGCGGGGTTGGGTCCGGTGGCCGTGGTGGACGCTCGTCCTGAGCCTGGTGGCGGCACCCGCGGCGGTGTACGCGGCTTCGTACGTGCCCAGCCTCTGGCGCGGCGAAGGGTTGAGCGACCTCGTGCGGCTGCACCGCAACATGTACCAGTACCACGCCACCTTGCAGGCGACCCACCCCTACGCGAGCCCGTGGTGGTCGTGGCCGTTGCTCCTGCGGCCCATGTGGTATCACTACGAGGCGGCGGCCGGCCGCATGTCCGGGGTGTTCGCCGTGGGGAACCCGCTGGTGTGGTGGGCGATCCTCCCCGCAGTGGCCGCCCTTGGCCTGCGCGCAAGACGAGAGCCCGTGGACGCGTTCGCGCTCTGCGGCTTCCTCCTGACATACCTCCCGTACGCGTTCGTCGGGCGGCTGTTGTTCGTGTACCATTTCACGCCGGTGCTGCCCTTCGGCTACCTGGCCCTGGCGCGGGGCCTGGAGGAGGTCGCTGCGCTGCGGCCAGGGTGGGTGCGGGCCTACTGGGTCTGTGCGGCTGCGGTGTTGACCTACCAGCTACCCGTCCTCGTAGCCTACCCGGTGCCCGCCACGTGGTTGCGCTGGTGGACGTGGGCGCGGTCGTGGGTGTAGCGCACATCCGACGGGTGAGGGAGCGGAGATGACCCTGGTGCTGATCCTGACCTCGGTGCTGCTGGGTGCGGGCGGGCAGGTGCTGCTCAAGATGGGGGCGTTGCGGGTGGGCCCGACCGCGGACGTGGGCCTGCTCCTGTGGCGCATCGTGACGAGCCCTCACATCCTGGCGGGGTTCGGCCTGTACGCGGTGGCGAGCGTCCTGTGGATCGCGGTCCTCTCCCGAGCCCCGCTGAGCGTGGCTTACCCCATGCTGTCCTTGGGTTACGTGATCGTCCTGTTGGCGTCCGCATACGTCTTCGGCGAGACCATCCCCGCGGTGCGGGTGGCCGGGATCGCCGCCATCGTCCTGGGGCTGGTCCTGGTGAGCAGCAGCGCGTGAAGGCTGAATTGACGCACTCGGTCAGGGCACTCGCCGGAGGAGTCAGCGCCTTCGTGCCGTGCCACAACGAAGAGGGCAACGTGGAGGCGGTGGTCCGGGGCCTCCTGACCACCCTCGGCGCGCTGGGCGTCCCCTTCGAGGTGGTCGTGGTGGACGACGGCAGCACCGACCGCACCGCGGAGGTGGTGCGGCGCCTCGCCCAGCAAGACCGCCGGGTCCGGCTCGTCCAGCACCCCCGCAACATCGGGTACGGTGCGGCCCTGCGGACGGGGTTCGCCTCCGCGCGCTACCCATGGGTGTTCTTCACCGACGGGGACGGGCAGTTCGACCCTCGCGACTTCGTGCGCCTGGTGCCCCACACGGCGTCCGCGGACCTGGTGGTGGGCTACCGGGCCCGGCGGCAGGACCCGCCTCACCGCAGGCTGTTCGGGTGGCTTTGGAACGTCCTGGTGCGGCTGTGGTTCGGGGTGCGGGTACGCGACGTGGACTGCGCCTTCAAACTCCTGCGACGGGAGGTGGTCCGCGGCCTCCCTCTCCGGTCCACGGGTGCCTTCGTCAGCACGGAGCTGCTTTGCCGTGCTGCCGGACGCGGGGCCCGCATCGTCGAGGTCCCGGTCCCGCATCACCCCCGGCGGTGGGGCCGACAGAGTGGTGGGCGTCCGGACGTGGTGCTGCGGGCGTTCTGGGAACTGTGGAAACTGCGGGGGGAGCTGCGGGGTCGGGTCTAGAGGGCGGCCAGGGCCTGCCGGGCCCAGCCGAGCACCTTCTCGGCGTCCGCCGAAGCCTGGTCCGCGTCGGCCTCGGTGTAGAGCTCCTGCGGTGGGGTGTCCGACTCCTCGTCGCCGTAAGAGGAGAGCTCCCGTTCGCGCCCCAGGCGGCGTGAGATGGAGGCCACTTCGGGCAGCTCCGCTCGAAGGGGGGCGGGAAGCGGTCGGCGTGCTGTCGCAACGCCGTGCCCACGTCGGGCACGCGCGGCACCTCCACCCCTACCTCCCGCAGGCAGGCTCTTTTCAGGGCCAGCTCCACCGCCTCCTGGCACCACCAGGTTCCACGCGCCGCGCCGGTGTAAGGAGTGCGCCTCGTCCAGGACCAAGGCGGCCTGGTCCCACGTACGCCCGGCGTCCTCCACCATGTCCAGGTACAAGGGGCGCAGGCGTGCGGCTTCCTCCGGGGTCTTGAGGACGGGCCGTACGTCCGTCAGGACGCCCTCCTGGCGGAGGCCCGCCAGCAAACGCTCTACGGCCTCGTCCGCGGCCTGGACCACGTCGTGCCGGGCCAGCTTTGAGGCGGGCAGACCGCGGACCACCAGGAACAGGTCGATGTCCGACCGCGGCCCGGCCTCCCGCGGGCCACGGAGCCGAACAACACCGCGGACACGAGGGCTTCGCCGAGGGTCTCCTCCAGGGCCCTCACGTACGCCTCGGCCACAGCCCGCAGCCGGTCGCTCAGCTCCCCGGAAGCCTACCCGACGGCACCAGGGTAGCACCTCCTCGCCTGGCTGCCGCCTTCAGAAGCCGCAGGGACTCCCACAGGCGCGCCGCTTCCACCAGGTCTTGAGGATGGACTCCTTCCCTCGCTCCACAGGCGAGCACGGAGCGGCGCCGCTGCTACGGCCCACCGTCGGCAGGACTCCCGGCCCTCCCTCGAGAACAGCTCCACGGTCCCGACGTCCTGCCCAAGGCTCCACTCGTGGAGAAGGGCTCTACGCCTGCCCGGTACGGGGGCGGCTGGCAGCTCTTGCTGTTGACGCAGCCGCAAGCCGTCTCGCCCTCTGGCCGCAAGATTCCCCTATCGCCCCGCGCCGCCGCGCTGCTCGCGCACCTCGCACTCGTCGGCCCCACTCGGCGTTCGACGGTCGCCATGTTGCTGTGGCCTGACGCAGAGGGTCCGAGCGCCCGCAACAACCTGCGCCAGCTCCTCCACCGGCTGCGCCGTTCGGTGCCGGTGGTCAGAGGGCGGGAGGTGCTGTCCCTGGACGAAACCGCGTCCGTGGACCTGCGCCGGTTCCGGGAGCTCGTCCTGCAGGGGTGCGGCCCCGAGGCCTTGGC
>BEII01000253.1 GCA_002898935.1 bacterium HR32 | reverse complement strand
AACAGGCGCCGGACCTGCTCCGGGCTGGCAACCTCCACCGTAGGCTCCTGCCGAAGCTGGAGGTCTGCCGGCACCAGGAGGGATCTCATCCAGCCGGTGGAGCGGGGGGAGAAGGACAGGAAGGTGGTGAACTCCCGAGCCCGGCCGTCCGCGGACACGCGCTCGGAGCGGAGGATGACTCCGGTCTGCTCGTCTACCCGGAGGTCAGCCCGAGGGCGGCCTGCTTGCTTCGGTAGCAGGCGCAGGCGCACCGCGGGTCGGCCCAGGACGCGGGTGGGTCGGGAAGAGACAGAGTAGTTGCGCACGAGCCAGTCCACGTGTTCCGTGAGGGGCACGTCAAGATCGTAGGACCGATAGACACGGCCTCGCCGGGTGTGGGGCTCGTACTCCACGGTCTGGGTGGGGGTGTGGACGACCACTCTCCGTTCCCCTCGTCCGGCGAGCGGTCGGTACGCTACCCGTGTCCCCACGGTGGGATCGTGGTCCACCCGGGCCAAGACCAGACGCGTCCCTCCCTCGACAGCGGTTGCCACCACCTGTTCGCCCGAGTAAGCCACCCGCTGTCGGGAGGATGTGATCCGAACCAACAGGTCCGAAGCGGCCTCCGAGGGGGTGGCCAGCGCAACCAGCAGGAGGAGGCTGAGGACGGGGCGGCTCACGGCTCGTCGGTTCCGCGCTCGCCCAGCAGGCCGGAGAGCAAAGACCCCAACCCCACGTCGCCCATGGGGTGGGCCGTGGACGCCTTGGCGTGCTCCCTGAGGTCGCGCACCACGGCGTCGGAGGGTGCGGGGATCCAGGGGAGCTTCGCGAGCAGCAGGCTGGCGAGCAGCGCCGCCGCTGCGACCGCCCACCGCCCCGCCGGGACAGCCCGGCGGGTCCGGCCCACGCTCTCCAACAGCCTGGCCGGGAGGTCTGCGGGCGGCTCCGGGGTCCGCACCGTGCGCAGGAGCTTCCGCACCGCGCGTAGATCCGCCACCGTTTCGCGGCAGGCTTGGCATTCTGCCAAGTGCGCGGCGACGTCTGCGGCTTCCCGGTCTGAGAGCACGCCGTCCACGTAGGCGCTCAGGAGGTCTTGGGGGTGTCTCATCCCAGAGCTCCTCGGTTCACCGCGTCCACATACTCCCGCAGCCACTCCCGCAGGGCCAGGCGTGCGCGATGCAAGCGCGACCGCACGGTCCCCACCGGGCACCGGAGGACCTGTGCCGCTTCCTGATAGGACAGACCCTCGAGGTCCACCAGGACCACAGCCGCGCGGAAGTCCGGGGGCAGGGCGTCCAGAGCCTTCTGGACGGGACCGTCCAAGTGCGCTTCCAAGGCCGTCTCGGGATCAGCCTCCCGGCCGGCAGGCAGGGGCGAGGGGATGTCTTCCAGAGGGAAGTAAGAGCGACGGCGCTCGCGGCGGGTCCGGTCCAGGAAGGAGTTGTAAAGGATCCGAAGCCACCAGCGGTCGAACCGCGTGCCCGGTTGGAACCGGGAGAAGGCCCGCAACGCCTCTTCCGCAGCCTGCTGGACCAGGTCCTCGGCGTCATCGGCGTTACCGGTCAGGCGGTACGCGAATCGGAAGGCCGATCGCCAGTGAGCTTCCACCAGACGCGCAAACTCTGTCTGCGCGTCCTCGCCCGCAGGGGCGGTGGAAACCAGGGCGTCGGCCTCCGAAGGCACGGTGCTACTTCAGGAGCGTCACCGTGGACGCGGTGTAATTGACCTGCTTGCCCGAGACCTGTCGCGTCCCAGCCACCCGGACCACGACGCCAGCCTTCAGGTCAGACCTGGACGCCGGCTTGCCCGCACGCAGGAAGCGGGTGGAAGCCGTCTCGTTCACCCGGAGCTTCGCCCCCTTGGCCAGCCGACCGCGGAAGACCCGTTCCACGGACAGCTGGAACCACCCCTGGGTAACTTCCGTGACACGGCCTTGCACGTCGAAGGACGCAGCGCTCGGCCGCTCGGCCTTCGTGGGCGTGGTCGCCAGGGCCGGGACGGCTGCGGCCACAAGCAGCATCGTAACACCCACAGCGAGCAACTTCCTCACCGTCGCACCTCCTGATCGAGTGGTTTCGCCCTACGAGCGAACGAAGACCCCCGGGGAGTTCCCGGCCACGCCAGGATCTGGACCCGCTCGCACATTCGAGGAGGTTTCCCGGCACAGCCGTAGGGCACCGTCTGGACGGAACTCGCAGGCGCCGCGGTACGCTAGCTAACAGAAGGAGCTAGGGAAGGAGGACTCGCTCACATGGGCCTGGGCGGGATCGGCGCTCCGGAGCTAGTGGTCATCCTCCTCGTCGCCCTCCTGATCTTTGGTCCCTCGCGACTTGCCGAGGTGGGCTCGTCCCTGGGGAGGGCCGTGCGAGACTTCCGGAAGGCTCTGCAGGACGAAGGCCAGAAGGGCCCGTAGGTTGGGAACGCTACAGGGGGAGGCACGGCTGGCCCTGCGGCTCGCAGGCCTGGCCGCGCTGGTCTGGGTGGCCTGGCGTCTGCGGATGACCCTCCTCGTGCTCCTGCTGTCCGCAGCGCTGTCGGCTCTCCTGGCCCCAGTAGCCGACAGGGTCTCCACGTGGAGCCGGGGCCGCCGGGAGCTGGGCGCTGCGGCGGCCCTCGGCCTCCTGGCGGGCCTGCTGGTTCTGTTCGCCCGTTTGATCCTCGGTCCGCTGGGACGGGAGGTGTCCCGGGTGCTCGCGGCCGCTCCGGCGTATGCCCGCCTCGCGACGGAACAGCTGGCGCGCCTGGAGGCCGCCTGGGCGCCTCTACCGGGAGACGCAGGCTTGGTGCGGCTGGTGGTCTCGGCCGGCCTGGCCGCTGTGGAGAGGGCACTCGGCGCGTCGCTGTCCATGGGCGCACACGCGTACGTCATCCTCCTGGTCCCTGTGCTCACCTTCTTTTTCCTCAAGGACGCACCCGTGTTGGCGGAGACTGCGCAGCGGGCGCTGCCGGAGGGCTTGTGGGAGCCGTTGCGCATGGCGGTCGCCGCCGCAGCCTTCGCGCTGAGGCGCTCGCTCGTTGGGCTCGTGTGCATCGCCCTGGTGACCTGGGTGCTGCTGTGGGTCGGGCTTAGTGCGCTCCGGGTCCCCAACGCCCTCGGCTGGTCGGCGCTGGCCGCCGTGGCGGAGACCGTGCCCTACCTGGGACCTCTGTTCGCGCTGGTGACCGTGGGAACGGCTTCGTTCTCGCGGGGGGCGCAGACGGGATGGGCGGTAGTGGTGCTGCTGCTGGCGGTTCGCGGAGTCGTGGATGCGGTGGTGGCCCCCCTGGCCCTGCGCAGCCTCCTCCGTCTGCACGCCGTGGTCGTCGTGTGCAGCATCCTGGTGGGCACCGAGCTGTTCGGAGCTGTGGGCGCGTTGCTGGCCGCGCCCATCGCCACCACGGTCGCGAGCTTCGTCCGGGCCGCGGTCCGTGACAGTTCCGTGAAGTTGGTGCCCCAGCATGGGGCCGACCGAAGGGGCGGGAGGTCTCCATGATCCGAGGGGTTTACTGGGCTGTTCTGGCGTTGAGCCTGGTTGTGGCCGCGGTGCCGACCGGCGCGCAAGCGCCGGTGGAGTTCGTGGCGCACCTGTGGGGACGGGAGCAGGTGCCCACCGTGGACACGAAGGCAACCGGTGTGGCCACCTTCCGGGTGGCGCCGGACGGCAACAGCATCGCCTACCGCCTGGAGGTGTCCCGCGCGGTGGGGGTGCAGATGGCGCACATCCACGTGGGGGCCGTAGGGCAGAACGGCCCCATCGTGGTGTGGCTGTACCCGTCCGCTCCGCCGCCGCAGGTGCGGCCCGGCCGGTTCGACGGCGAGCTGGCCTCGGGGACCATCACCGCGGCGAACCTGGTGG
>BEII01000252.1 GCA_002898935.1 bacterium HR32 | reverse complement strand
GAGGTCGCGGGCCGTACCGTGGATGTGGGCAGGCCCGAGGGCGTTTCGGCCTCCGTCAAGGTGGTTGCGGCGCGTCTAGAGCGGCTGGGCAAGACCGTGGTCGCGGTGTCCGCGGACGGCCGGCCGGTTGGGCTGTTGGCCCTCGCGGACGGCCCCCGCCCGGGTACGGGGGCGGCCTTCCGGGCGCTGCGGGAACTGGGGGTCCGCCACGTGGAGCTGCTGACGGGCGACAACGAACACGTGGCCGAGGCCGTGGCGCGTCCGTTGGGGATCGGGTGGCGGGCGCGCCTGCTGCCGGAGGAGAAGATCGAGGTGGTAGGCGGCTACCAGGCCCGGGGACACACCGTGGTCATGGTCGGCGACGGGGTGAACGACGCGCCTGCCCTAGCCCAGGCACACGTCGGGGTCGCCATGGGCTCCGCGGGAACCGCCCTCGCCGCCGAGGCCGCGCACGTGGTGCTGCTGCGCGAGGACTGGGCGCTGCTGCCCCGGCTGATCCTGCTGTCCCGCCGCGCCATGCGCACCGTGTGGCTGAACCTGGGGTTCACCCTGGCGTACAACGCGCTGGGCCTGTCGCTGGCGGCCGTGGGGCTGCTGCCGCCGACCTTGGCCGCGGCGTTGCAGTCGCTGCCCGACCTGTTCATCCTGGGGAACTCCTCGCGCCTGTTGCGCAAGTTCTGAGGACTCAGCCTGAGGCGCCGTCCAACGGCAGGTCGGCCCAGGCTCCCAGGTCCGGGCCCGCGCGCTCGCCCCGGGCCAGGCGGAAGGCTCCCGTGCACGCGATCATGGCCGCGTTGTCGGTGCACAGCCACGGAGGCGGGACGAACAGAGGCACCCCCAGCCGCTGCGCCTCAGTCTCCAAGCGGTCCCGCAACGCCCGGTTCGCCGCCACACCCCCACCCACCAGCAGGCAGGCAGGACGGAACGCCTCTGCGGCCCGCACCGTCCGCCGCACCAGGTGGGAAACCACCGCGTGCTGGAAGGCGGCGGCGAGGTCGGCCACGTCCGGCGGAGGTGTGGACCGCACGGCGCGCAGCACCGCGGTCTTCAGCCCGCTGAAGCTGAAGTCGTAGCCGTCTTCCGAGGCGAGCGGCTCGGGCATGGGCACCCGGGCAGCATCGCCCCGCTGGCTCAGGCGGTCGATCGCCGGGCCCCCGGGATAGCCGAGCCCCATGGCCCGCGCGGCCTTGTCGAACGCCTCGCCGGCGGCGTCGTCGCGGGTGCGTCCCAGTACCCGGTAGCGGCCGTACTCCGGGATCCACAGCAGGTCCGTGTGCGCTCCGGAGACCACCAGGGCCAGCGCGGGCACGGGGAACGGCCCGTGCACCAGTACGTTGGCGTAGATGTGCCCTTCCAGGTGGTTCACCCCTACCAACGGCTTGCCGGAAGCGAGGCTCAGGCCCTTGGCGAACGCCACCCCTACGCTGAGGGCGCCCACAAGCCCCGGGCCGCAGGTGACCGCGATGCCGGCCAGGTCCGGCACGTCCAAGCCGGCCCGCTCCAGCGCCTCGTCCACCACGGGCACCAGCCGCTCGACGTGCCGGCGGGAGGCGAGCTCCGGGACCACCCCGCCGTAACGGTGGTGCAGGTCCGCCTGCGAGGCCACCACGTTGGACCGCAGTTCCATCCCGCAGACCACCGCCGCCGCCGTCTCGTCGCACGAGGTCTCCACGCCGAGCACCGGACCTTCGAGCACCGCAGCGCCTCCGGGCTGCATCCTAGCTGGCGAGCCGGGCCTTGAGAGTCTCGAACCGGGACCGGAAGGGTTCCTCCCAGATGTTGCCCGTCCACATGATGAGGGCGTCCTCCCCGTTGTCGCTGTAGTAGCGGGGCCGCACGTGCACCTCCCGGAACCCGTACTTCCGGTACAGCGCCTGGGCCGCGTGGTTGGAGCGCCGCACCTCCAGGGTGAGCCACCGAGCCCCCCGGGCGCGCGCTTCCTCCACCAGCGCGGCCAGCAACCGCTCCCCGATGCCCCGGCGTCGGCGCTTCGGGTCCACCGCGATGGTGGTGATGTGGGCTTCCTCCAGGATCACCCACATGCCCGCGTACCCGACCACGACGCCGTCCTGCCGTGCCACCAGGTAGCAGGCGTTGCGGTTTTCCGTGAGCTCGCGCCGGTACGCGTCCCGCGGCCAGGGGGTGGAGAAGGACTGGCGCTCGATCTCCAGCACCCGCGGGATGTCCTCCAAACGCATGGGCTCCACGCACACGGGCTCCTTCACGCGCGACCGACCTCCCGGAAGGCAGGCGTCCGGCCGTACCGGGGCTGGATGGCTGAAAGCGGCTCAGCGCCTCCCACGAGCAGACGCTCCCGGCCAAGCCACGCCACGGTGGCAGCCCGCGGACACCAGAGGGCCCGCGCCGCAAACCGCGCCCCCGCGAGCCGCCTCCCCAGCACGTCCCCGTGGCGGCCGAGCGCGTCCCCGACCACCACCCAGCCGCGCGGGTCTTCGCCCGCGCGGAGGAGGTGCTCCGCCACAGCCTCCGGCGGGCCCACCGCGTCTTCCGAAGCCCGCCTTAGCACGCCGTCCCGGCGCACGAACAGGGCACCCGCCACCTCGCCGCGCTTGGCGTCGGTCACCGCGGCCACCACGGGCGCCTCCACGGCAGCCGCCAGCGCCTCGAGGGTCGCCACCCCGCAGGCGGGAAGGCCACGGGCGCGCGCCCAGCCCACCGCCGTGGCGATCCCGACCCGCAGCCCCGTGAAGGAGCCTGGGCCCACCGAAACCGCCACGCCCTCCACGGCGTCTGGGGCGAGGCCGAGGTCCTGCAGCATCCCGAGTATCGCAGGCGCCAGCCACTCCAGCGACCGCATGGGCCGCCGCACGGTGCGCTCGGACAAAAGCCCGGTGGAGTCCACCAGCGCCACGCTGGCCACGTCCGTGGCGCTCTCAACGCCCAGGACGCGCACCGACGGCCTCCACCTCCGCGCGCCAGCGGTCCACCAGACGCCTCGCCCTCTCGCCCGCCGGACGGACTCGAAAGGTCCGCACCTCCGCCCCTGTCCCGACCACCTCCACCCACAAAGTGTCGGCGGGGAGGTGGCCTGCGGCCCGGTCCGCCCACTCCACCAGTACCGCGCCGTCCGCCTCCAGGAGGTCGTCGAACCCGATGCCCTCCAGGTCCTCCGGCTGCAGCCGGAACAGGTCCACATGGTACAGGCGCAGGCGGCCCTCGTACTCGCGCACCAGGGTGAAAGTCGGGCTCGCCACGTAGCCCCGGGCGCCTGCACCGCGCGCGATGCCCTGCACCAACGTGGTCTTGCCCGACCCGAGCTCTCCCACGAGGCCGACCACGTCCCCGGGCTGCAGGACCCGACCCAGGGCCGCCCCGAGCTCCCGCGTGCGTTCCTCGCTCGGGCTCTCCCACGCCGCAGCCACCTGCGGTCCGGAATCGGTCACGGCCCCTCCTTCCGAACCTGCAGCCGAAGCCCCTTGACCGTCACCACCCGCACCCGCTCACCCGCCCGCACGGGCCCCTCGGCCTCCGCGGTCCAGTCCTCGCCCGCCACCAGCACGGTGCCCTGCGGGTCCAGGTCTGTCTTGGCCACGCCCACCGCGCCCACCAGAGCCTCGCGCCCCGACACAGGACGGCTGCGTTGGGCTCGGATCCCCGCGCCCAAAGCGAGGAGCACGAAGGCCCCTGTGGACAGCCCCAACACCACCACCAGCGGCACCGAGGCGCGCAGATACGGCTCCTGGTTGCTGGTGAGCAGGATCCCGCCGAAGATGAACGCCACCACGCCGCCCACCCCGAGGACCCCGAAACCTGGCGTGAATAGCTCGGCCATCAGCAGGGCGATGCCGAGGGCCATGAGGGC
>BEII01000251.1 GCA_002898935.1 bacterium HR32 | reverse complement strand
GTCCCGCCGGAGCCCTGAGATGGTGGACCCATTCGCCTTGAGCGTTGCCGTCCGCCAGCTCCGACGAAGCCGGCGCCAGAGCCTGCTGGCCGTGGCCGTGGTGGCCATCAGCGTCACCCTGGTCGTCTTCCTCAACGCCCTCATCGGAGGTCTCCAGCGGAGGCTCATCGAGACCACCACGGGATCGATCCCGCACGTGACCATCCGCGAGAGTCCCCGAACCCCCAAGGCCATCTGGGACCACACGCCGGCTGGAGGCGCCCTCTTTGTGGGCACCCGCAGCGCTGCCCCCCTCCGACAGCGGGGCGTGGAGAACTGGCCGTTGCTGGTCCGGGAGGTGGCGCGGCTGGGTGCCCAGATAGAAGTGGCCCTCGCGGTGGCGGAGGGCCCGGCCCTGGCCACCCGGGAGGGCCGGACCGAGCCCGTGCAGGTGTACGGCGTGGACCCGGAGCTGTTCGACCGGGCCCTGCGCATCGAGCAGCGACTCCTCGCAGGGCGGTTTTTGGGCCTCCGGGGCGGCCAAGCGGCGGTGGGGGCTCGCCTCGCTCAAAAACTGGGGATCCGGCCGGGGGACCGCCTGCGCGTGTCTACCGGGTCGGGCGTCAGCACCGTGCTGACCATCGCAGGGGTGTACCGGACCGGCTTCGCCGGCCTGGACGACGGCGTGGTGCTCGTGACCCTCCAGGAAGGGCAGTCCTTGCTGGGCTTGGGCAGCAGCGTGACGGTCCTGGGACTCCGGTTGCCGAGGGTTTTCGATGCCGACCGAGTCGCTGCCCAACTGGCCGGGAGGCTGCCGTACGAGGTCCGGTCGTGGACCCAGGACTACCGCCAGCTCCTTTCGGGCCTGCAGGCCCAGTCGCAGTCGTCTTTCCTGATCCAGTTGTTCGTGGTGGTGGCGTCCGGGTTCGGAATCGCCAGCATCCTGACCACCAACGTGCTGGCCCGGCTCCGAGAAATCGGCGTCCTCCGGGCTATGGGAGCCACCCGTGGGCAGGTCGTCCGGGTCTTCGCCTACCAGGGTCTGATCGTGGGGTTCCTGGGCGGCGCCCTGGGAGCAGCCGTCGGCTCCGGGCTCGCCCTGTTGTTCTACCGTGCCAGGCTGCGGGCGGCCCCGGAGGTGGAGACGTTTCCCGTGGACCTGAACGCCGCGACGGTCCTCCTGGCGTGGCTGGCAGCCTGCGTGGTGGGCTACCTGGCCGCCTTGGCCCCCGCGCGCCAAGCCGCCCGCATCGATCCCATCCAGGTGATCCGGTCCCCATGACGCCCCACCTGGCGGAGCTCCAGAAAGTGTGCAAGGTGTACGCGGACGGCGTCCCCGTGTGGGCCCTCTTGGACGTGGAGCTGGCCGTCTCCCCGGGTGAGTTCGTGGTCGTGGTAGGCCCCTCCGGCTGCGGGAAGACCACCCTCCTCAACATCCTCGGCCTGCTGGACACCCCGACCTCCGGCAAAGTTTTTCTCGGGGGTGAGGACGTCTCCAGGCTGTCCGACGACGCCCGCTCCCGGCTGCGCCGGGACGTGCTTGGGTTCGTCTTCCAGAACTACTTTCTTTTGCCCGAGTTCACGGTCCTGGAGAACGCCCTCATGCCCCTCCGGTTGCGGGGTGCGATCCGTCCCCAGGAACGGCAGCGGGTCCTGGCCCTGCTGGAACAGGTAGGGCTTGGGGACCGCCTGTGGGCCTTTCCCTCCCAGCTCTCCGGCGGGCAGCAGCAGCGGGTGGCCCTGGTGCGGGCCCTCGCCAACGACCCCCTGCTGGTGCTGGCCGACGAGCCCACGGGAAACCTGGACAGCAAGAACGGGCAGGCGGTGTACGACTTGATGCGCCACCTCAACCGTTCCACCGGGAAGGCCTTCGTCTTGGTCACCCACGACGAGCGGTTCACAGTGGCCGCGGATCGGGTGGTCCGCATGGCCGACGGCCGGATCCGGTCCTGACGAACCCCCTAGAGGTGGGGGGTCAGACAAACCTTGTACATTCCCTGGACGAACCCGGGGCGCCGCCTTACCGTGGGGGTGCCATGGCAACGGAGGACCTGCCGAAATACCCGATCGGGGTGGCAGCCCGCATGGTGGGGGTCTCTTCGGCCACCCTGCGGGCCTGGGAACGGCGGTACGGGGTGCCCCGGCCGACCCGGACCCCGAGCCGTTACCGGCTCTACTCCGACGCAGACGTGGAATGGCTGCGCTGGGTGAGGCGGCTAGTGGACCAGGGGGTTCCTCCGCGGCAGGCCGCGTGGCTGGCCGCCCGCAGTAGGGAATCCGGCCTGCGCCCTGGCACCACCCTCGGGGTCCGGGAGCACCTGCTGGAGGCGCTCCTGGCCTTCGACCGCTCCACGGTGGACCGGCTCCTGCACCATGCCTCGACGCTGCTCGAACCTGCCGCGGTCTTCCGACAAATCCTCCTGCCCGCGGTGGCGGAAATCGGCCTTCAGTGGGAAGCCGGCCGGGTGACCGTCGCCCAGGAGCACTTCGCATCCCAGGTGGCCCTCCGCTACGCGCTGCCCCTGCTGGACTCCCGTGGGCCGTCGAGAAGCCCCGTGGTGTGTGCCTGCGCTCCCGGGGAGCGGCACCAGCTGGGGCTGCTGGCAGTGGCGGTGGAACTGAACTCCCGGGGTCTGCCCGTGGTGTACCTGGGCTCCGACACCCCCGCGGATTCAGTTTTGAAAACCGCCCGTACCCTCCGAGCGCGGGGAGTCCTGGTAGCCGCCGTGGTTACCGACCTCGCGGCCACGTGGGGAGCCTTCCGTCGCCACGTCGCCGACCTCCAGCGCTCCGGGACGGGTTGGGTGTGGGGGGGACCTATGGCGGACTCAGCTCGGAAGGCGAGGCTACCGGGCTACCGCGCCAAGACTGTGGCGGAAGCGGTGGAGTACCTCGCGCGCCTGCCCGTACTGCCCTCGGTGTCCTGAGATTTCTGGAGCCGTGCCGCCCTCGTCCGCCACCCGGAACCCTGCCCTGGTCCAGGGCTGGGAAGAGTGGATCGTAGCCCGCGCCTTGCGGGCTTCGTCGACCACCCCCTTTCCTGCCCCGGATCCGGAGCCCTCCCCCGCTTTGGTACGGGAAGCGGTCCGCTGGTGCCACCGGGTCAGCTCGACCTTTAGCAGGACCTTCCACCTGGCCTCTGCCCTGCTACCAGCTCCCCAGCGCTCCGCGATCCGCGTCCTGTACGCCTTTTGCCGTACCGCGGACGAGCTCCTGGACGCCGCCACGCCTGACCTCACGGTCTTCCGCGCTTGGCGCGTCCTCGCCCTCTCGGACCACTCCCCGCGCGCGGAGCCTGTGCTCCTGGCCTTCTCCCTGGTCCGGGCCCGCTACCGCATTCCCTCGGGGTACGTCCGAGACTTCCTCGACGGGGTGGCCTTGGACCTGACCCGAACGAGGTACGACACCTTCGACGAGCTCGCCAGGTACTGCTACGGGGTAGCGTCCACGGTGGGGTTGATGAGCATGCACATCCTCGGTTTCACCGGGCCAGCGGCGGTCCCTTACGCGGTACGCCTCGGGGTCGCCCTCCAGCTGACCAACATCCTGCGGGACGTGGGGGAGGATCTCCGCCGCGGCCGGATTTACCTGCCCCGGACCGAACTCCGGAACTACGGCGTCCCGGAGTCCCATCTTCTGGAGGCCCGGGTGGATCCCGCGTCGCGGGCCTTCATGCGCTTCCAGGTGGACCGCACCCGGGCCCTCTACCGATCCGCCCTGCCCGGGATCCGGTACCTCCACCCGCGGGGTCGGACCGCGGTGGCAGCGGCTGCCATCTTCTACGAGGGGATTCTTGACGCCATTGAGGATCTCGACTACGACGTTTTCCGACACCGCGCCACGGTGGGG
>BEII01000250.1 GCA_002898935.1 bacterium HR32 | reverse complement strand
CTCCTCGCCGTGGTCGCCTTCGGCGCGGTCCGCCTAGAGCCCATCCCTGCGCTCCCACCGCTGGAGGAACGGGCCTCCGCACCACCCGGCTTTCTCGCGCGGATCACCCTGCTCCTGCTGGGCGGCTGCTTCCTCGTGCTTCTCCTGCAGACCCTGGCCGGCGGGTATCTGGCCAACGCCTACGCGTCCCGAGAGGACTTCTACGGGATCTTCCGGCGCCTGGGGCTCGAGCGCATGGCGGTCTTACCCTTCCAGGCTGTCCGCTCGGCCCATACGGCCATGGCGGTCGTGTGGGTCGTAGGGATGTGGATGTCCGCGGCCCTCTACGTGGCGCTCTTACTCGGGGGTCGGGAACGGCCCTGGCACCGGCCCGCGGCGTACGCCTCCGTGCTGATCCTCTTCGTCTCCGTGGCAGGCACTCTCCTGGGCGTGTACGCCAGCGTCCGGGGCTGGGTCCGCTCGCCCCTCTTGGGCAGCGAGGGGACGGAGTACCTGGAGATGGGGCGGCTGTGGCGGGCCGGGATCGCCGCGGGGTTCACCCTGTGGGTGGCAGTACTCGCCTCCGCGCTGTGGGGTGCGGCCGTCGCGTGGCAGCCTCTGCTCCAGGTACTGGTGTGGAACGGGGCCGGGATCACGGCGGCTTTCTACGCCAGCTTCGCGTACCGGCCCACGAGCCACTGGGTCCTGATCGACTACTGGCGGTGGTGGGTGGTCCACCACTGGGTCGAGGGGATCTTCGCCTTCTTCCAGATCCTCGTACTCGGGTGGTTTTTCGCCGGGCTGCGCCTGGTGAGCCGGGAGGACGTGACGAAGTCGCTGTACCTGGAAGGGGCCCTGGTCCTGCTGGCGGGGTTCTTGGCCATCGGGCACCACTTCTGGTGGGTGGGGGAACCTCCGCTTTGGCTCGGCGTGGGGAGTGTGTTCAGCACCCTGGAGGTCTTACCCCTCTTCCTCCTGCTGGCAACGGCCCTGCGGGCCCTCGGCCGGGGTGCGGAGGTGCCCAGCGCATTCCGCTGGCCTCTGCGCTTCTTCGTCGCCAGCGCCCTCTGGCAGTTCATGGGTTCGGGCATCCTGGGTCTATTGATCAACCTCCCGGTGGTGAACTACTACGAGCACGGCACGTTCCTCACCGTGGCCCACGGCCACGCCTCGTTCCTGGGTGCCTTCGGGTTCGTGGCCATCGGCCTGAGCCTCTATGCCCTCCGCCACGCCTACCCGGAGGGCTGGACCGAGGGTCGGGTTGCGGCCGCCTTCTGGGCCCTGAACCTGGGGCTTGCCCTGATGGTGTTCCTGAGCGTGACCCCCGTGGGCGTCCTGCAGCTCCGGGAGGTGGTTCAGACTGATTACGCGGCGGCCCGTTCCCTGGGCTTTTACGAGCGGCCGGACGTGCTGCTCCTGAACAAGCTGCGGCTCCCCGGCGATGCCCTCATCATCCTGGGAGCGGCCCTGCTTGCCCTGGAGACGATCCCGAAGCTTCTGCGCACCCTTCGGGACGCCTCCTGACAGCTTCAGGAAGCGCCGTCGGTGACCTTCAGGACCACCTTGCACGCCCGCGTCTGGCCCGCCTGCGCGAACACGTCGTAGGCTTCCAGGGCCTTCTCAAACGGGAAGGTATGGGTGACGAAGGGACGCGGGTCCAACCGCCGGGACTGGATCAGACCCAACAGGAGCGGGATGGTGTACCCGTCCACGAGCTGGGTCGTGATCGTCACGTTCCTGATCCACAGGCGCTCCAGGTGGAGTGTGGCAGGCTTCCCGTGGACGCCGACATTCGCGACCCGGCCACCGGGACGTACCAGCTCCGTGCACAACTCAAACGTCTCCGGCACGCCTACCGCCTCGACGGCTACGTCCACCCCGCCCGGGCTCAACGACATCACCTCCGCCCGTACATCCTGGCGGGCAGGGTTCAGGACGTAGTCCGCTCCCAACCGCTGTGCCATCTCCAACCGGTTGTCGTCCACATCGACGACGATCACCAGACGGGGTCCGTGGAGCCGACTGGTGACCAGCGCCGAAAGGCCGATGGGCCCTGACCCCACGATGGCCACCACGTCCCCGGGGCCCACGCGGCCCCGGATGATCCCGCACTCGTACCCCGTCGGCAGGATGTCCGCTAGGAAGAGGACGTCCTCGTCCTCCAACTCCCCTGGCACAGGATGGAGACTTGCGTCCGCGAAGGGTACACGCGCCCACTCCGCCTGCAGGCCGTCGATGAGGTGGCCGAAGATCCACCCACCGCCCTCCTCGCACTGGCCGTACATCTGTCGGCGGCAGTACGCGCAGAGCCCGCACGCCGTGATGGCTGGTACGAGAACCCGATCTCCAGGCCGGAACCGGCGGACGCCGGCCCCTACCTCTTCGATCACGGCTACCGCCTCATGGCCCAGGATGGTTCCCGCCCGGACCTCGGGGACGTCGCCCTTCAGGATGTGGAGGTCGGTCCCGCAGATTGTGGCGGTCCGGATCCGAACCACTGCGTCGGTGGGTTCCTGGATCCCAGGCGCAGGCACCTCCTCCATCCGAAGGTGCTTCGGCCCGTGGTATCGGATTGCCTTCACGTCTTCGTCCCCCTCTCTCGTTCCTCACCTGACACCGGGTGCAGCCGCAAGTCTTCTACCCGGTAGGAAAGCCCTGCGGTATCCACTGCGACGACACCGTCCACCATGGCTACGTACCGGTGGACTAGCTCCACGTCGCTGGCGCGGTCCACCTCTCCGCGGACCCGCACGGTGCCGCTGTCGGCTTCTACGGCGACCCGGCTCAGGTCGATCCCAAGCTCTTCTGCGAGCACACGGCGCACCTCCGCAACCAGCTCCGCGTCTGCACGCGCGAACACCTTGAGCACGTCGTTTCTCGTGACGATCCCTACCACGCGCCCATCCCGGACGATGGGTATGCGGTTGATCTTTCGGGTCGCCATGATGCGGGCCAGCTCCCGGACCGGTGTCTGCTCCGTGCCAGTCACCACCTCCCGGGTCATGACCTCCCGTGCCCGCACAACCCGCCCGCCGCGCAGCCGAGGGTCCCGCCACAGAAACGACAACAGACCCCGTCGCGCCTCCGGCGCAGGCTGTGCCTCTCGAGTCAACAGGTCAGCCTCCGTCACGATCCCCACGAGGCGCCCTTCCTGGTCCACCACCGGTGCTCCGCTGATGTGCCTGCTCACGAGGAGGGACGCGACCTCCCGGAGCGGTGTGTCAGGATGCACGGTGATGACGTCGCGCGTCATCACGTCCTTCGCGACAAGCCACCTGGTCACGACGTTCACCCCTTCCTTCGTAGACGCCCCGGCACGACTGCAACATCGGGCGCGCGCCTGATCTCGACTGCAACAGCCGCCCGACACCTGGCCAAGCCCGGAAATCTTAAACTCAGGACGCAACCCGTGGACGGAGGTGGTCCTGTGGACCCCCGAAACGAACCCGCCTGGCTCGCGGACCGGCTGGAACGCACGTACCGCGAAGGGAACTGGGCCGGAAAGGGGCTGGCGCAGGCGTTGGAGGGTGTCACCGCCCTGGAGGCCCACTGGAGGCCGGTCACCGGGCAGCGGACTATCGCGGAATTGGTGGCCCACGTGGCGTACTGGTGCCGCTGGACCGCCCACCACCTGCAGCCCGAGCGCTACCCTCACCCAGGGCAGGACTGGCCCCCCGTCCCGCCCACGGTCCAGGCGTGGGAGGAAGTCCGCCGGGACGTGGAAGAGGCCCACCGGGACTGCGCCCAGGCCATCCGGGCTGCGGACCCGGCGCTCCTGGACCGCCCGGCGCCTGAAAACTCCGGGACGTGGCGGGAGGCCCTGGTGGACTTGGCCACCCACACCTCGTACC
>BEII01000249.1 GCA_002898935.1 bacterium HR32 | reverse complement strand
GTGTTCCTGGCGGGCATGGTGGGTTGGAACAACGAGGTGACGTTCGAGAGCGACGACTTCGTGGACCAGGTGCGCCGGGCCCTCCAGAACATCGTGACCCTGCTGGCCGAGGCGGGTGGCCGGCCCGAGCACCTGGTGCGGCTCGTCTGGTACGTCACCGACCGCGAGGAGTACCTGCGCTCCCAAGAAGCGTTGGGGCGCGCCTACCGGGAGGTGATCGGCCGTCACTACCCGGCCATGTCCGTGGTGGAGGTCAAGGGTTTGGTGGAGCCGGGCGCCAAGGTGGAGATCGAGGCCACCGCGGTGATCCCGGACGGCGACGAACGCCCCGGGCGGGAGCACCGCCGGGGACGACGGGAAGGGGGGAAGTGAAGGTGAAGCGGACGGCGGTGGTGTGTGTCTTGCTGGCGGCGGTGTTGAGCCTCGTGCCGTGGCAGGCGCGTTCGCAACCGAGGACGCTGCGGATCGGATTCGTCAGCACCCTCTCGGGGGGCGGCGCAGCCCTGGGGGTGGACGTGCTGGACGGGTTCAACCTGGCGCTGCGCCACCTGGGCAACCGGCTGGGCGGCCTGCCGGTGGAGGTGTTGACCGCGGACGACCAGCAGAACCCCGACGTGGCCCGCAGCGCCGTGGAGCGGCTGCTGCGCCGGGACCGGGCGGACCTGCTCACGGGAATCATCTTCTCCAACGTCCTGCTGGCCGTGGGGGACCTGGTGTTCGGGAGCGGCGTGTTCTACATCAGCCCGAACGCGGGCCCGTCCGAGTACGCGGGCAGCCAGTGCAACCTGCACTTCCTCAACGTGGCCTGGCAGAACGACAACCTGCACGAGGCCATGGGCCACTACGCGCAGCTCAAGCGCTATGAGACCGCGTTCATCCTGGCACCCAACTACCCGGCCGGGCGGGACGCCCTCACGGGCTTCAAACGCTTCTACAAGGGTCAGGTGGTCAGCGAGGTGTACACGCGGCTGGGCCAGCTGGACTACTCGGCGGAGATCGCCCAGATCCGGGCGGCCCGGCCCCGGGCGGTGTACGCCTTCTACCCCGGGGCCATGGGCGTGAACTTCATCAAGCAGTACGCGGAGGCAGGGCTCATGCAGCAGGTCCCGCTGCTGCTCCCGGGCTTCTCCGCGGACGCGGACGTGATCCGGGCGGTGGGCAAGCCCATGGTGGGCGTGTTCAACAGCTCCCACTGGGCCCTGGAGCTGTTCAACCCCATCAACCGGCGGTTCGTGGAGGACTTCCGCCGCAGTTACAACCGCGTGCCGGCCCTGTACGCGTCCCAGGGCTACGACGCCGCCCTGGCCATCGACCACGGGCTGCGGGCGGTCGGGGGAGACCTGTCCCGCAAGGCGGAGTTCCGCAACGCCATCCTTTCGGGCTTCGACAGCACCCGGGGGCGCGTTCGCTTCAACCGGAACGGGTACCCCATCCAGAACTACTACCTGCGCCAGGTGGTGGAGTCCGCGAACGGCGAGGTGGTGAACCGGTTGGTGGGGACCATCTTCCGCAACCACGGGGACGCCTACGCGTCCCAGTGTCGCCTGCGCTGAGTCCGCTGGGAGGGAAGCCGTGGCCGGCGGCCTCGTGGTCGAGCAACTCCTCAACGGGCTGCAGTTCGGGCTCATGCTGTTCCTGCTGTCCGCGGGGCTCACCCTGGTGCTGGGCGTGATGGACGTGGTCAACTTGGCCCACGGCTCCCTCTACATGCTCGGCGCGTACGTGGCGGCCACGGTGGCGGGTGCGACCGGTTCCTTCTGGGCAGGCGTGGGCGCGGCGGTGGTGGCCACCGCCGCGGTGGGCCTCGTGGTGGAGGCCACGGTGCTGCGGCGGGTGTACCCGCGGGACCACCTGACCCAGGTGCTGGCCACCTTCGCCCTGATCCTGGTGTTCAACGAGGGTGCGCGGATCGTGTGGGGGCCGCAGGCGCTGCTGCTGTCCGTGCCGCCCGAGCTGTCGCGGCCGGTGGCGGTCTTGCCGAACCTCACGTACTCCGCGTACCGGCTGGTGGTCCTGGGCGTGGGCGCGGGCCTGGCCGTCCTGCTGTTCCTCGTGATCCACCGCACCCGGCTGGGGATGTGGGTACGGGCCGGGGCTTCCAACCGGGCTATGGCGCGGGCCATGGGCGTCCCCATCCAGCAGGTGTTCGCGGTGGTGTTCGCCCTGAGCGCCGCGCTCAGCGCGGTGGCGGGCGCGCTGCTCGGCCCGATCCTGGCGGTGCAGGTGGGGATGGGCGAGGACATCCTCATCCTCGCCTTCGTGGTCATCGTGATCGGCGGCATCGGGTCGGTGAAGGGGAGCTTGGTGGGTGCCCTGCTGGTGGGCACCGTGGACACCGCGGGCCGGGCATTCCTGCCGCCGTTGTTCGCACAGCTCATGTCGCCGGAGGCGGCCTCCAACCTCGGGCCGGCGCTGGCCTCCGTGCTCATCTACCTGCTCATGGCCGTGGTGTTGTTCGTGCGACCCCAGGGGCTGTTCCCGGTGCGGGCGTAGCGTGCGGGCGCGGAACCTGTCCGTCGAAGCCGGACGGCGGGCGGCGCTGCCGTGGCCCGCGGGCGTAGGCCGCGCGCTGCTGTGGACAGCGGGAGGCGCTCTGCTGCTGGCGTTCCCGTACGCCGCGGAGGCCCTCGGCTGGCACTTCTACCTCAGCGTGGCCACCAAGGCGGCGGTGCTGGCGCTGGCCGCCAGTGGGTTGAACCTGGTGCTGGGCTACGGCGGCCTCGTCAGTTTCGGCCACGCCACGTACTACGGGCTCGGCGCGTACACCGTCGCGGTGCTAGCCCGGGAGGGGGTGCAGCAAGCGTGGGCCGTGTGGCCCGCCGCGGTCCTGCTGTGCGCCTTCGCGGCCCTGTGCGTGGGTGCGGTGTCCCTGCGGACCCGGGGCCTGTACTTCATCATGATCACCCTAGCGTTCGCCCAGATGGTCTACTACGGTGTCATCTCCTTCAAGCAGTACGGCGGCCAGGACGGCCTGCGCGCCCCGCGCACCGACCTGGGTCTGCCCCTCACGGACGCGGGCCTGTACTACTTGACCCTGCTGCTCCTCGGCGCCTGCCTGGTCCTGCTCTGGAGGGTCGTGCACTCCCGGTTCGGCCGGGCCCTGCAGGCGGCGCGGGACAACGAGCTCCGGGCCGCCGCGGTGGGCTTTCCCGTCTACCCCGTGCAGTTGTGCGCCTTCGTGCTGTCGGGAGCGATCACGGGCCTGGCGGGGGTGCTGATGGCCCACCACACCCAGTACGTGTCTCCGAACATGCTGGGGTGGCCTCAGTCCGGCCACCTGATGTTCATGGTGATCCTCGGCGGGGTGGGCCGGTTCTGGGGCGGGGTGTTGGGGGCGGTGGCCCTCGTCCTGCTGGAGGAGGTGTTCCACTCCGCCACGGTACACTGGCAGCTGTTCGTGGGACTCGTGCTGCTGGCCGTGGCGCTGTTCGCAAGTCGGGGGCTGTCCGGGCTCCTGGAGGGAAGGCTTCGGTGAGCCTGTTGCAGGTGCGGGGGCTGTCCAAGCGGTTCGGGGGCGTGGTGGCCCTGTGGCGCTGCGACCTGGACGTGCGGGAGGGCGAGGTGCACGCGCTCATCGGGCCGAACGGCGCGGGGAAGACCACCCTCATCAACCTGGTGGCCGGCGTCTTCCCGCCTACGGAAGGCCGGATCCTCTTCGAGGGAGCGGACATCACGTACCTGCCGCCGCACGTCCGGGCCCTACGGGGGATCGCCCGCACCTTCCAGGTAACCAACCTCTTCCCCCGCCAGACCGTGCTCGAGAACCTCGGCCTCGCGGTCCAGGCGCGCACGGGGAGTTCCTTCCGGTTCTGGCACCCCGTGCACCTGGAGCGGGATCTCAGGG
>BEII01000248.1 GCA_002898935.1 bacterium HR32 | reverse complement strand
CCAGCACTTCCATGTGCCCGGAGGAGTCCGGAGCTCGAGCCGACCGGCTTGCGACCCTGGCCGGTCCCTTCCGCGAAATGAACGTGACCTGCTTCGACGCCGCGGGAGCGGCCATTTCGTGCAACAACCCGACCTCCGTGCGCCAGGTCGAGGTCCGTTTGGTGGCACGGGACCGGGAGGGGAAGGTGCCCGACGTGGCGGTGGCGGCCCGAGCAGTCCTGCGGACGCCATGAACCCCCTCGTGTCGCGTCCCTACCGCGGCCAGGAGGGGCTGGCCCTGCCCGTGACCCTGTTCGCTCTCGCTGTCCTCGCACTCCTGACGGCGGCCCTGGCCGGGACCAGCACCGCGGAGCTTGAAAGCGAGCGGTTGGTGGACTGGGACCGCCGTGCCCTCTACCTGGCCGAGGCCGGCCTGGAGCACCAGATCTTCGCCCTCAAACAGAACAAGGACGCCGGCGACGTAGGGACGGTGTCCATGGGAGGCTCACCCCTCGAAGGGCGCTACAACGTGATCCGGCAGTGCGTAACCCTGGCTTCGGCGGGAGGCACCTGCACAGACAACCGGGAGTCGCGCACCTGGAGGATCACGTCCCGGGGTGAGCTCTGGCAGGGGGCTACGCTCGTGCACACGCGCACGGTCGAGGCCCTGGTGGAAATCCGTTATTGCGGGGGGGCGGACAACGTCGAGGGCTGCCCGACGGCCGGGGCCCTGTACGGCAGCCCCGAGGCGGTCCTGGTCCAGCGCTGGGAGCCGCGCTGACCCGGAAGGTTCCTGGCACCGGTTCCAGGAAGCGGACCGTGGAACCGGTCCGCGGTACAATGGCCCTTGCCATGTCCAGCCGGCACAAGGCGCGGCAGGCCGTCCTGCAGGTCCTCTACCAGGCGGAGGTGGGACGCCAGCGGGTGGAGGACGTCTTGAGCCGCTACGCGGAGGGCTGGAGTGCCCCCGACGACGGCTCGCCCGAGCCGTGGGACGAGGAGGACTGGCGCTTCGTCGTGCGGCTGAGCCGCGGGGCCTGGGAGGGGCGTCGCGAGCTCGACGCCCTCGTCGGGCAGTTCGCGGAGGGCTGGGACGTGGACCGCATCGCCCGCGTGGACCTCTCGATCCTCCGCATGGCCCTGTACGAGCTGCTGCACCTGGACACGCCGCCTGCCGTGGTCATCAACGAGGCCGTGGAGCTGGCCAAGCGCTACAGCACCGAGGACTCCGGCCGCTTCGTCAACGGCATCCTGGGCCGTGTGTACCGGGAACTGGTGGAGCCGAGGGCCAGATCCACCCAGCCTTCGTAGTGGTCTTGCCCCTGCACGCTACTCGGAGCCGGCCGGAGGGTGCTAACGTAACCATGGAGGGATGCCGCGGGAGCGGTCGGCCCAGGAGCAGCGGACGGTGCGCGCCCGAGCGGTGCTGGCGGGCCGCGTCCAGGGGGTGGGGTTCCGTTTCTTCGCGGAGGAGTGGGCCGAGAAGCTGGGGGTCGGTGGCTTCGCCCGCAACCTTCCGGACGGGCGGCTTGAGCTGGTGGCGGAGGGTCCAGAGCCCGCGGTGCGGACCTTCCTCGAGGCCATGCGTCAGGGTCCTTCGAGCGCGGTGGTGCGCTCCCTCGACGTCCAGTGGGAGGAGCCCGTGGGAGAGCGGACCTTCCGCATCCGGTTCTGAGGGTCTGGCGTGATCGCCTCGCGCCTCGAGCAGTTCCTCGAGGAGGGCAGCCGGAGGGTGGACGCAGCCCTGGACCGGTTGCTCCCCCCTGTGGACGTGGAGCCCAAGACCCTGCACGAGGCGATCCGCTACAGCGTGTTCGCAGGCGGTAAGCGGTTCCGACCCCTCCTGGTGCTGGCTTCCGCGGAGGCGTGTCGGCTCGACCCGGATTCCGTCCTGCCGGTCGCCTGCGCGGTCGAGGCCGTGCACACCTACTCCCTCATCCACGACGACCTGCCGAGCATGGACAACTCCGACTGGCGCCGCGGCCAGCCGACCTGCCACGTGCGCTACGGAGAGGCCATCGCGGTGCTGGCGGGCGACGCACTGCACGACATGGCCTTCGAGTGGGTGGTGGCGGCCGCGGACCGCCTGGGCCCGCCGGACCGCGTGCTGGGCGTGGTCCTGGATCTCGCCCGGGCCCTGGGAACGGAAGGAATGGTGGGTGGACAGGTGCTCGACCTGTTGGCCGAGCGGGGCCAGGTCCCGCCCGACTGGGTCCCGGAGATCCACCGCCGGAAGACGGGCTGCCTTGTGCGGGCGTGCGCCCGCGTCGGCCCCCTCCTCGCGGGCGACCCGCAGGCGCTTGCGTGCCTCACGGCGTACGGGGAGCACCTCGGGCTCGCATTCCAGATCACCGACGACGTGCTGGACGTGGTGGGACACCCTGACAAGCTCGGCAAGCGGCCCGGCGCGGACGAGGCGAAGGTGACCTACCCCAAGGTGTTCGGCCTGGACGCGGCGCGGCAGATGGCCCTGCAGGAGGCCGAGCGTGCCGTGGAAGCCTTGCGGCCCCTGGGCCCGCGGGGCGACCTCTTGGCGGACCTCGCGCGCTTCGTGGTGGACCGCGAGCGCTAGTGGGGGCCTCCCGGACCCGTCTGGACGTGCTGCTGGTGCAACGGGGGCTTGTGCCCACCCGAGAGCAGGCCCAGGCCGTGATCCTGGCCGGCCGCGTGCGCGTCGCCGGGCAGCGAGTGGACAAGGCCGGGGCCCGGGTCCCGGAGGACGCACCGCTGGAGGTCACGGGGCCGGCGCACCCGTACGTGGGGCGGGGGGGGCTGAAGCTCGAGGCGGCCCTGCGCCGGTTCGGGCTGGACGTCCGGGGTGCGGTGGCCCTGGACTTGGGCGCCGGCACAGGCGGGTTCACCGACTGCCTACTGCAGCACGGCGCGCGCCGCGTCTACGCCGTGGACGTAGGACGGGGCCAGCTCCACCCGAAGCTGCGGGCCGACCCGAGGGTGGTCGTCATGGAACGGACCCACGCGAAGACGCTGGGGCCGGAGCGGATCCCCGAGCCAGTCGACCTGGCGTGCGCGGACGTTTCCTTCATCTCCTTGCTGCAGGCCCTGCCTCCCGTAGTCCCCCTGCTCCAGGACCGCGCGCCCGTGGTGGCCCTCGTCAAGCCTCCCTTCGAGGCCGGCCGCGGGGTGGCGCGCGGAGGGGTGGTGCGGGACCCGCAGGTGCACCGGGAAGTCTTGTGGAAGGTGGCGCGAGGACTGGCGGGGGTCGCGCTCGGCGCGCAGGACGTGATGGCGTCACCCATCCGGGGCGACCGGGGCAACGTGGAGTTCCTCCTGCTGCTCCGCAAGGGCGCGCCTCCCACCCTGACGGAGGACGCGGTGGAAGGCGCGGTGGCGGAGGCGCACAGGTCCGACCGACCTCCTGGAGAGGAGTGACGCGATGCGCAACGTGGGTGTGGTCGTGAACCCCGACAAGGCCGACCAGTACCCGGCTACTCGCGACGCGGTGCGGGCCCTGGCGGACGACCTGCACCGCCGGGGGACCGCGGTCCGGGTGAACGAAGCGGGCGCGGCCGCGGTGGGGCTCGAGTCGCTGGCCGCTCCGGAGGAAGACCTGTGCCGGTGGTCGGACGCCCTGGTGGTGGTCGGCGGGGACGGGACGATCCTTCGGGCCGCCCGCGCCTCCGCAGCACGGGGCATCCCGGTGCTCGGGGTGAATGTGGGCGGGTTTGGGTTCCTCGCCGAGGTGAGGCTCGAGCGCCTGCAGGAGGCCGCAGCCAGTCTGGTGGAGGGGCACTACCGGGTGGACGAACGCATGATGCTGGCCGCGGAGGTGGTCCGGGAGGCGGCGACCGTGCAGCGCTTCCTCGCCCTCAACGACATGGTGATCACCAAGAGCGGGTACGCCCGACTGAT
>BEII01000247.1 GCA_002898935.1 bacterium HR32 | reverse complement strand
CGTCCACCTCCGGCCCCTCGAGCGGCATCACCAGCACGCCGTCCTCCACCAGGACCTCCTCGCCAGGCTCCAGCTCGGGGTCCAGCCACTCGTCCAGCTCCGCCACGAGCGGCGCTTCGAAGGCCGCCAGACACCGACCGCACACGAGCCGGGCACGGGTGCCCACGCGGCCCGAAAGCCGCAGCCGCGCGCCCTCCGCGCGGACCGTCACCACTCCCCGGGCGGGCGCCACGAAGGGCACGTCCTCCACACCGGAGTCCACGGCCCACGCCACGGACAGCCGCACCGCGCGGCCCGGGGCGGAACGCACATCCTCCAGCAAGACCTTCATAACAGCACCACGCGCCCGGAAGGCCCCGGGCGCGAGCTCCGGTTGATGATAGGGCTCTGGCACGGCCAAGTCAACGCCGGTCCAGGGGCTCGGACCCGCGCGCCTCCAGGATTTCCTTCCCCTTGCGGATGCTCATCAGGACCCGCAGCACCCCCTGCTCTAGGTCGTCCAGCACCTGCCGCGCGTACTCCTCCGCGCCCCGCCGCGTCTCTTCCGCCTCTTGGTGTGCGCGGGCCAGTATCTCCTCGGCCCGCGTCTGCGCGTGACGGACCACCTCGTGCTCGTCCACCAGCTGGCTCAGCTGCTCCTGCGCCTGGGTCACCACGAGCCGGGCGTGTTCCTGCGCCCGCTGGAGCAGCTCCTCCGCCGCCTGCCGGATGCGGTGCGCCTCCGCCAGCTCCGCGGGGAGCCGCGCCCGCACCATCTGTACCAGGCTCAGGGCTTCGCGCTCGTCCACGATGCGTTTGTCCGTCCACGGCACCGAGCCCCCGCGCGCGATCAGCGCTTCCAGCCGGTCCAGCAGCTCGAACACGCTGTCCATCAGGAACCGCCGAACCGCTCCGCCAGCCTCCGGCGCACCGGGTCCGGGACCAGTCCTTCCACCGACCCGCCGAGCCGCGCGACCTCCTTGATGAGGGTCGAGCTCACGAAGCCGTACTCGGGGCTGGTGGGCAGGAACACCGTCTCCACGGAAGGGGCCAGGCGGCGGTTCACGTGGGCCATCCGCAGCTCGTACTCCAGGTCGCCGCTGCGCAGCCCCTTCACGATGGCCACAGCCCCCCACCGGCGGGCGAACTCCACCGTGAGCCCGCTGAACCCCTCCACCTCGACGCCGTCCAGCTCCGCCACCGACGCCCGCAGGAGTTCCACCCGCTCCTCCAAGGTGAACAGCGGCTGCTTCTGCGACTCCCGGGCCACGCCCACCACAACGCGTTCGAACAGCGCCCGGGCGCGGCGGATCACGTCCACGTGCCCGTTGTGCACGGGGTCAAACGTCCCCGGGTACACCGCCACCGCCACCGGCTTCTCCTCCCTCCACGGGCTCCAGGAACGCCACCTCCGTGTCCCCGTACGCCCGCCGCCAGACCACCCGCAGGCCCTCGGCCTCCACCGACTCTCCCCGGCTGAACTCCGCCACCGCGAGGCCACCCGGGCGCAGCACGCCCGCCTGGACCACCGCCCGCAGGGCGCGCGGCACCCATCCGCTGCGGTAGGGCGGGTCCAGCAGGACCAGGTCGAAGCGGTCGCCCCGCTCCGCGAGCTGGCGCACCGCGCGCAGGACGTCGGAACGCCACACCTCGGCCCGGTCCGCGAACCCCGCGGCCCGTACGTTGGCCCGCAGCAGCTCTGCCGCGCGCGCGTCCCGCTCTACGAAGACCGCCCGCCGGGCACCCCGGCTCAAGGCCTCGATCCCCAACGTCCCGACCCCTGCGAACAGGTCCAGGACCTCCACGTCCACCACGCGAGAGCCCAGGGCGTTGAACACCGCTTCCCGAACCCGGTCTTGGGTGGGCCGCACGCGGTGCCCCCTCGGGCTCCGCAGCCGCTTGCCCTTGGCCTCGCCCGCACCGACCCGCACCTCAGCCCACCGCCAGGAGCGCTCCGGAGTCCGCGTACCGCCGCAGCAGCCGCTCCCGCAGCACCCGGTGCTCGGGCCGGAGGAGGTGCGGGTCTTGCTCCAGCACCCAAGCCGCCGCCTCCCGGGCCTTCTCCAGCAGCGCCACGTCCCGGATGGGGTCTGCCACGTGGAACTCCGGCAGTCCGTGCTGCCGGGTGCCGAAGAACTCCCCGGGCCCCCGGAGCTCCAGGTCCACCTGCGCGATCCGGAACCCGTCGTGGGTACTCACCAGCGCCTCCACCCGCCGGCGCGCTTCCTCGGTCGGCAGCGCTGAGATCAGGATACAGTAGGCGCGGTGGGACGACCGGCCCACACGGCCCCGCAGCTGGTGGAGCTGTGCGAGTCCGAACCGGTCCGCGTCCTCCACCACCATGACCGTGGCGTTCGGCACGTCCACGCCCACCTCGATGACCGGCGTGGCCACGAGGACCTGCACCTCGCCCCGGCGGAACGCCTCCATGACCGCGTCCTTTTCCGCCACCGGCATGCGTCCGTGGAGGAGCCCGACCCGCAGGTCCGGGAACACCTCGCGCCGCAGCCGTTCGTACAGGTCCACCGCCGCCGAGGCGTCCAGCTTGTCGGACTCCTCCACCAGGGGGCACACCACGTACGCCTGACGCCCGGCTTCCACTTCGCGACGCACGAAGGCGTACACGCGGTCCCGGGAGTCTGGATACCGGTGGTACGTGCGGACCGGCTGGCGGCCCGGCGGGAGCTCGTCCAGCACGGACACGTCCAGGTCGCCGTACAGGGTGAGGGCCAGGGTACGCGGGATCGGGGTCGCGGTCATCACCAGCACGTCGGGGTCGTGGCCCTTCTGCCGGAGGGCTGCCCGCTGGGCGACGCCGAACTTGTGCTGCCCGTCCACCACCACGAGGCTCAGGCGGTCAAACACCACGTCCTCCTGCAGCAGGGCGTGTGTGCCCACCACGAGGTCGGCCTCTCCGTGGGCCACCTCGGCCAGGGCTTCCTCTCGCTCCGCCTTCCGCATGCCCCCGACCAGGAGCACCACCCGGACGCCCACGCCCTCCAGGAACCGGCGGAACGTGAGGTAGTGCTGCTCCGCGAGGATCTCCGTGGGCGCCATGACCGCCGCCTGGCCGCCTCCACCCGCACAAACGGCCACCGCGGCCGCGGCGACCACGGTCTTGCCCGACCCCACGTCCCCTTGCAGCAGGCGGTTCATGGGATGCGGGGAGTACAGCTCCTGGCGCACCTGCTCAATGACCCGCTTCTGCGCGCCGGTGAGGCGAAACGGCAGGCTCGCGAGGAAGGCGTCCAGGAGCCCGCCGCCCTCGCGGTAGCGGTGGGGCTTGGTGGACGTCGCCACCAGCCGGCGGCGCAGCAGCAGCGCGGCCTGTAGCTCCAAGAGCTCCGCGAACGCCAGGGTGGTCCGCGCACGCTCCCCCTCCTCCAGCGTGTCCGGAAAGTGGACCGCCCGCAGCGCCGCGGCCACCGGCAGGAGGCCGTAGCGCTCCCGCACCACGGGCGGCAGCGGCTCCGGGACGCGGTCCGCGAAGGCCTGCAGGGCGGACCGGACCGCCCTGCGGAGCAGCCGCGGGGACAGCTCCTCCGTCGCCGGGTGCACCGGCACCACCCGGGCGGTGTGCAGGGTCTCGTCCTCGCCCGCCCGCTCGAACTCCGGCGCCTCGACCTCGATCAGCCCCCGCTCCCTGCGGACCCGGCCCCACAGCACCACCTCCACGCCCGGTGCCAGGACCTTGTCCAGGTGGCGGTGACCCCAGAACTTGGCCACGGCCACCGCGGTGCCGTCGGTCACGTGCACCTCCGTGAGCCGCTTTCGGCTTCGCAGCTGGGGTTCCCGCAGGCGCAGGACCCGGACGCGGAATGTGGCGGTCTCGCCGTGCGCCGCCTCGTACAGGGTCTTGGTCTGGGAGCGGTCCTCATA
>BEII01000246.1 GCA_002898935.1 bacterium HR32 | reverse complement strand
CCAGGATGGTGACCGTCTTCCCCGAGAACGGTGCTTGGGCGACGGCAGGCAGCGCCAAGAGCAGCGCCACCACTCCACACACGAAGGCCAGCGTCTTGCGCATCGAATCCCTCCCCCTCGTCCGCGGTCCGGCCGCGCGGTCACCAGTATCGTCGCCCGCCCGTTTCACGGTCACAACCCCTCGGTTCCGGATTCTCGAACGGCGGCCTTCCCCACTGCGGGCCGCGTCCGTAGACTGGTTGCGGCGGTTCCAACCCTTGACCCGCGAGGTGCATCGTGGAAAGGTCCCTCGCACCCCTGCCCAACGACTGGGGCCGGACGGCCTTCAGCGAATTCCTCCAGCGGGAGGGGCTGCCCGTGGTGACGGGGCTTGCGGTCCCCGACCTGAAGGAGGTGCAGACCGCGCCGTGGCCGCGGTTGGATGCACTCGGCGCGTACGTGCAGCTGCTCGGCGCGGAGGACACCAACATCGCCTACGTGCTGGACCTTCCCCCGGAGCGCGCCACCGCGGTGGAGCGGCACCTGTACGAGGAGGTGTTCTTCGTGGTGGAAGGCCGCGGCACGTGCGAGGTGTGGAACGGCGCCGGCGGCCGCGCCACGTTTGAATGGCAGCGGGGCAGCGTGTTCGCCATCCCTCTCAACACGTTCCACCGACTCCATAACGGCTCCGGGCAGCAGCGGGCGCGCCTCCTGGGGGTGAGCACCGCGCCCCTCATGATCAACCTGCTGCGCAACCTCGACTTCGTGTTCGGCTGCCCCTTTGACTTCACCGATCGGTTCGGCGGCGAGGAGGACTACTTCCGGTCCGAGGGCACCGTCTACCAGCGGCCGGACACCACCCAGAAGATCTGGCAGACGAACTTCGTGTCCGACGTGTACAACCTCCACCTGTACGACTGGGTGGAGCGGGGCGCCGGTGGCAAGCACATGAAGTTCGAGCTCGCCAACAACACCTTGATCGCGCACGTGTCCGAGTTCCCCGTGGGCACCTACAAGAAGGCCCACCGGCACGGGCCCGGAGCACACGTGGTGATCCTGAGCGGCCAGGGGTACAGCCTGCTGTGGACCGACCAGCACACCGACTTCGAGGAAGTGCCGTGGAAGCCCGGGAGTCTGTTCGTCCCGCCGGGCATGTGGTGGCATCAGCACTTCAACACGGGACCCACGCCCGCCCGCTACCTGGCCATCCGCTGGGGCAGCACCCGGTGGAAGCTCACCCGTTACCTGGACTACCAGGGCGTGGACAAGGACGCCAAAGCCGGCGGGAACCAGATCGAGTACGCGGACCAGGACCCGCGAGTGCACCGCATGTTCGTGGAGCGGTGCCGCGCCAACGGAGTGGAGGTCCGCATGGATTCCTTCCTGGTGCGCGCGTGACGGGTCCATGCACGACGACGACGAGGAGCACATCCACTTAGGGGACGACGACGCCCCCGTCTACCTCGGCGAACGGGTCGAGCTCCTGACGGTCGGGGTGGACGTGGGGTCTTCCACGTCCCACCTGTTGTTCTCCCGGCTGCGCCTGGAGCGGCAAGGGCAGCGGCTGTCCAGCCGGTTCGCGGTGACCCAGCGGGAGGTCCTGTACCGGTCCCCGGTGGTCCTCACCCCCTACGCGGACGGACGGTCCATCGACGCCGGCCGTCTGCAGGCCTTCGTGGAAGAGGCGTACGCGGAGGCGGGGATCAGCCGGGATACGGTGCACACGGGTGCGGTGATCACCACCGGGGAGGCCGCGCGCCGGGAGAACGCCCGGGCCGTGCTGGAGCTGTTCGCGCAGGAGGCGGGGCGGTTCGTGTGCGCCACCGCCGGGCCCAACTTGGAGAGCCTGCTGGCCGCCCACGGCTCCGGTGCTGCGGAGCTGTCCCGGGACCTGCCCGAGCCGGTACTGAACGTGGACGTCGGCGGCGGGACCACCAAGTTCGCGGTCTGCCGCAAGGGACGGGTGGAGGAGACCGCAGCCATCCACGTGGGCGCGCGGCTCGTAGCCTGGGACGGTGACGGCCGTCTGGTGCGCGTGGAGGACGCGGGCCGGGAGCTGGCCCGAGAGGCGGGCTGCGCCGACGGCTGGGCGCTCGGCGTTCGGCCTGCGTCCGAGGACCTGGACCGCCTGGCGGACTACCTGGCACGCCTCGTGGTGGGCGTGGTCGCAGGTGGGGGCTCGGACCCGCTCCCGTGGATCACCCCACCTCTCACGTCCCCTGGACCCTTCCGCACCGTGGTGTTCTCGGGTGGCGTGGCGGAGTACGTGTACGGCCGCGAAAGCCGTTCCTTCGGAGACCTGGGGCCCCGGCTGGCCGAAGCCCTGCGCCGGGCGGTCGAACGGGCGGGCCTGCGGCTGCTGGAGCCCAAGGAGGGGATCCGCGCCACCTGCATCGGCGCCTCCCAGTACACCGTCCAGCTCAGCGGAGACACCCTCTACCTTTCGGACCCCGAGGTCCTGCCGGTCCGGAACGTCCCGGCGGCCGCAGTCCGCGGCATCGCCCAGCCGCCCACCGCAGCAGGTGTGGCCGCCGCGGTGCGCCGGGCGCTGGAGCGCCTGGACCTACAGGACGGCGAGGGTGCGTTCGCCCTGGCGGTGCACTGGCACCACGGGGCGGACTACGCCTCCCTGCGGGCGCTGTGTGCGGGCATCGTGCAGGCCTTGCCCCGCACCGTGGGGTCCGCCTCCCCGCTGCTGGTGGTCCTGGACGCCGATGTGGCCGGCATCGTGGGCGAGCTGCTGCGGGGCGAGTTCCGCGTGCCGGGACCTGTCCTGTGTGTGGACCAGGTGGCCTTGCGGGAGTTCGACTACGTAGACGTGGGACGGCCTCTACCGCCGCACGGGGTCGTACCCGTGGTGGTGAAGAGCCTCGTGTTCCGCTGAGCCACCGAGGGAGCCCACGGGATGCAACTGGTCCGTCGCAACGGCCTGTGGCGGGTGCCAAGGCCCCACGCCTCCAACGCAGGGCTGTGGACTATCGCCACCGGCCACGGGCTGAACCACGGGATCTCCGCCGCCTTCACCCTCCTGCTCCCCTTCCTGGCCAGGGACCTGGGGCTGAGCTTCGCGCAGGTGGGGCTGATCGTGGGCATGCGCCAGCTCATGAGCATGGCCGTGAACCTGCCGGCGGGCGTACTGGTGGACTCCGTGGGGCACCGGGAGCGCCTCATGACGCTCTCTCTCGCGCTGTCGGTCCTGCCCTACGGGGCGGTGGCCCTTGCGCCCAGCTTTTACGGGCTGCTGGCCTGCCAGGCGCTAGTGGGGGTCGGGATGTTCCTGTGGCACCCCGCGGCCATCACTGCGCTGTCGTCCCGTTATCCGGACCGCCGCGGGTACGGCCTCGCCCTGCACGAGCTCGGGGCCAACCTGGGGGACACGCTGTCGCCGCTGGCCGCGGGCCTTCTGCTGGCCGCCTTGCCCTGGACAGGGGTGCTGGGCTTGCACGTGGGTGCGAGCGCTGCGGCGGCCATGGTGCTGCTCGTGAGCCTGCGCGGCTTCGCGCCACCGGCCCACGGGGAGGACTCTCCGCCGCACCGGCAGCGGTCCCTGCGGGGGCTGGGGACCACCCTCCGCAGCCCGAACCTCTTGATCTTGGCCGCGGTGTCCGGACTGCGCTCGCTGACCCAAAACGGGCTCCACACCTTCCTGCCCTTGTACCTCGTGTACGTGGCGCAGGCGTCCGCTCCGCTCGTCGGGCTGTACATGACCCTGGTGCAGGCCTCGGGCCTCGTAGCGACCCCCATCGCCGGCACCCTGTCCGACCGCCTGGGGCCCAAGCGGATCGCCACCGTGGGCATGACGAGCACGAGCCTTGCAGTACTCGCCGCGGTGTTCCTCGGTTCCACTCCTGCGTTCGTTCTCGTCCTGGCCCTGCTGGGGTTCTTCGTC
>BEII01000245.1 GCA_002898935.1 bacterium HR32 | reverse complement strand
CGAACTCCCGCAACAGCTCCGGAAGCCCGATCAGGACCACGGACCCCAGGATCACGCCTGGAATGCTGCCGATCCCCCCCACGATGATCAACGCCAGCACCTGGATGGAAATGAGGAGCTGGAAGCTGTGAGGGAAGACCGACCCGACCAGGACCGCGAACAGCGCCCCGCCGACACCCGCGAAGGCCGCGCCCAGTCCGTAGGCCAGAAGCTTCACGCTGACCAAGTTTATCCCCAACGCCTCTGCCACGTCCTCGTCTTCGCGGATGGCCATCCAGGCACGCCCCAGACGCGAATTCTGCAGCCGCCAGGCCACGTACGCCACGAGGGCTGACGCCAGCACGGTCAGGTAGTACAGTTGCTGGGGTCCAGAGAACTCGAACCCCGCGAGCACGGGCTTGGGGATCGCCAGCACGCCCTGGGATCCACCCAGCCAGGGCCGGAGAGCGTCGGACAGGACCAGCAGGCGGACGATCTCCCCGAAGCCCAGGGTGGCGATGGCCAGGTAGTCACCTCGGATGCCCAGCACCGGGATACCGAGGACGACCCCGGCCACGAGCGAGACCAACACCGCAACCGGTACGGCAGCCCAGAAGGACCAGTGCGCGATCCCGTGCTCGCCCACCGAAGTCAGCAGCCCCACCGTGTACGCGCCGATGGCAAAGAAGGCGACAAACCCCAGGTCCAGCAGGCCCGCCAGGCCCACCTCAAGGTTCAAGCCCAGGCCCATCAAGGTGTACAACCCTACGAGCACCAGAACCTGCGCCACGAAGGGTCCGCCCGCCACGGGCAGGGCTGCCAAGGCCGCAACCCCCACGAGGCCCCAGACCCACCTCGCCGCCCGGGGGGCCAGGTTCGCCCGCCTCGCCGCGGAATGCAGGGGGGCGCGGAGCGCCGACGCGGCCGCACCCGCCGCGAACAGCACCGCCGCCCCCTGCGCGGTGGGCCCGCCCCCGCCGACAAAGAACCAGTCTCGGATCGCCACGAGACTCTCGGGCTGCAACATGAGGAGCACCAGTTCCTGGAACAGGGCGAAGGCGACCACCGCTGCCGCGCCCGTCACCAGGGGCCGGATCCACTTGCCGGGCGCGCGGGAGGCCGCCGCGCCCAGCAAGCCCAGCCAAGAACCCACGAGTACCGCGAACGGCCACGCCACCTCCGGCCTGTGGCCGGCGGACAGGAGCTGGAACAACGTCGGCGACGCGTTGACGAACATGGCGCGCAGCGGCACCTGGGTTTGGAGCCAGACCAGAAACCCGACGCAGAACCCCACTGTGGCTCCCGCAACCAGTCCCGCCAAGAGGCCAGCGCCCAGAGACCCTCCGCGCTTCGAGGCAGCCACCGCTCCGGCCGTCGCCCCGAGGATGAGGAGCAACGTCTGGCCTGTGGAGACCATGCCGTCCACCACCCACCGGGCGTGCAGGGCCTCCACGAGCCCTGCGAGGCTCAGGAAGCAAGCCACCACCCCGAACACGAACCCGACCCGCCACATGGCTACGCCCTCTTGCCTGCCAGCCGCTCCCCGAGGATCCCCTGCGGCCGGAAGATCAGCACCATCACCAGCATGGTGAAGGCGATCACGTCCTTGAGCTGGTAGGGGGCGGGGATCCCCAGCCCGTCCAAGAAGAGCGCAGGCCCCACCGACTCCACCACCCCCAGGAACATGCCCCCCAGCATGGCGCCGGGGATGTTGCCGATCCCGCCCAGCACCGCGGACGTGAACGCCTTGATGCCCGGCACGAAGCCCATGAAGAAGTGCACCTGCTTGAACACCAGGGCGTACAGGATCCCCGCGGCGCCCGCCGCAGCCCCGCCGATGGCGAAGGTGAGCACGATGATGCGGTCCACGTCGATCCCCATCAGGGCCGCGGCGTCCTTGTCCTCGGACACCGCCCGCATCGCCTTGCCCACCTTGGTGCGCATGACGAACTGGTAGAGGGCGAACATGAGGACGGCGGCGCTCACGAGCACCACCGCCTGCGTGCGCAGGATCCCGACCCCCAACAGCTCCCACCCCCCCTTGAACAGGTCGAACTCCGGGTACGCCTTGAACCCGGAACCGTACAGGCCGCGGAAGGCGTACTGCAGGAAGAACGAGGCCCCGATGGCGGTGATGAGGGGCACGAGCCGCGGCGCCCGTCGCAGCGGCCGGTACGCCACGCGTTCCACCAGCACCGCGATCCCTGTGGAGACCGCGGCGGCTACCGCCAGCAGGAGCAGGAGGCTCACGAAGGGCTGCCGGTTGAGGAACCCCGAGGCGGCCAGCGGGGCGGCGACGAAGTACGCGGTGTACGCACCACTCATGAACACCTCGCCGTGGGCGAAGTTGATCATCCGCAGGATGCCGTACACCATGGTGTAGCCCAGCGCGATGAGGGCGTAGATGCCGCCCTGGGCCAGGCCGAACACGAAGAAGTCCATCCACTGCTCGGCGGTGTACCGGCCCAGGCGCAGGGTCCCCACGGTGCCCCACACCACCACGGCCACCACCGCGAGCCGGAAGGCCCACAGGAACGCATCTACGAAGGAGAACCGGCGAACGCGCGGTGCCACCGCTGATCCGGCTGCCACCCGATCGACCTCCCCCGATCCCTTACACGGACGGCGGGGGACGGCACCCGCCTGTTGGGCCGTCCCCCGCCCCTTGTGACCTCCTCGCGCTTACTGCCGCGGCCGCGGCAGAGACCAGAGCTTCTTCGGGTCCGTACCCGGGCTCCACTTGGCCGGGTCGGCCGAGATGGTCTGGTAGACGGCGATCTTCGGGTCCGCGCAGTCCCCATACGGGTTGCAGGTCAGGTTCCCCGTGATGCCCTGGAAGTTCCGGGTGGCGAACAGCGCGTCCCGCAGCGCCTTGCGCCCGATGTAGGTGTTCCCCTGGGCGTCCTTGCGGGCCACCTTCTCGATGGCCGCGAAGATCATCATGGCCGCGTCGTAGGCGTGGGCGTGGAACGCGGACAGAGGACGCTCCCCGTACTTGCGCTGGTGCTTCTGCAGGAACTGCTGGTACCGCGGTCCCAGCGCCTCCACGGAGAGGTCAGGGCTCGAGTGGTACATGCCTCGGGCCGCCTCGCCCGCAGCCTTCCAGAAGTCCGGGGAAAACGTGCCGTCCGCGCTCATGAGCTTGACGTTCTCCAGGCCCGAGACCTCCTTGGCCTGCCGGGTGATGTGCCCGCCCGCGGCGATGAAGATGGGGTAGTACAGGAGCTGGGGCCGGCCCGCGGCGATCCGGGTGAGCACCGGCCGCATGTCCGTGTCCGTGGGAGAGACGGCCTCCTGGGCCGTGATGGTCCCGCCCAGGCGCTTGAACACGTCTGCGAACACGTTCGCCAGCCCTTCCGCGTAGGGGCTCCCGTCGTGGATGGTGGCTGCGCGCCGCACGCCCAGGTTGTGGTATGCGAACAGGGCTGCCGCCCGCCCCTGCACCAGGTCGTTGTGGGCGGTGCGCAGGTAGCAGGCGTACTCAGGTCCGCGCTTCGGGTCCGTCAGCCGCGGGGCGGTGTTGGAGGGCGAAACGGTCACGATGCCCGCGCGGCAGAGGATGGGCGCGCCGGGCACCGCCTCGCTGGAGCAGCTGCTCCCGACGGCGGCCACGATCTGGCGGTTCGCGGCGAGCTTGGTGGCCGCAGTCTGTCCGCCTTCCGCGTTGCATCCGGTGTCCTCCCCGATGAGCCTTATGGGGTGCCCGGCCACGGTCTTCTTGTCGTCGATGGCGATCTCGATCCCGCGCCGGCTATCGATCCCCAGGCTGGCATCGGGGCCCGCCACCACGAGCCAGTACGCGATCACGATGGGCTGGCCGCGGGCCACGCGGACCACGCCCCAGTCGTCCGTCACCGGCCCCATCCGGACCGGTGCCGCATAGGTCACC
>BEII01000244.1 GCA_002898935.1 bacterium HR32 | reverse complement strand
CTGGCGCGGCTGCGGCGCGACGGCCGCGGCAACCTGGTCGTGGTCGGCCACCTGGCAGGAGACGCGCTTGGGTTCGGGCCGTTCGTTCGGGCGCTGCAGGAACGCGGGGTAGAGGTGGTGCCGTTCAGCGGCGTTCCGGCGTTCCCGCTCAGCCCTCCGTGACGTACACCACCCGCAGGATCTCTTCGATGGTCGTGACCCCCTCCAGCACCTTCTGGACGCCGTCGTCCCGCATGGTGCGGAAGCCTTCGGACCGCGCCGCGTCGCGGATCTCGTTGGCGGGCGCCCGGCGCACCACCAGTTCCCGGATGCGGTCGGTCACGACCAGCAGCTCGTAGACGCCGATGCGGCCCTTGTAGCCGGTCTGGCGGCAGTGGTCGCAGCCGGCTCCCCGGTACAGCACCAGCCCGTCCTCCTCCGCGAGCTCCTCGGACAGCCGCCGCACCGCGTCCCGGGGCGGCCGGTACGCCTCCTTGCACTTGGGGCAGATCTGGCGGGCCAGGCGCTGGGCCAGCACCCCGATGACCGACGAGGTGACCAGGAACGGCTCGATCCCCATGTCCACCAGACGCGTGAAGGCGCTGGGCGCGTCGTTGGTGTGCAGGGTGCTCAGCACCAGGTGCCCGGTCAGGGCGGCCTGGACCGCGATCTCCGCGGTCTCCCGGTCGCGGATCTCGCCCACCATGATCACGTCCGGGTCCTGCCGGAGGATGGACCGCAGCCCCGTGGCGAAGGTCAGGCCTGCCTTGGGGTTCACCTGCACCTGGTTGATCCGGGGGAGCTGGTACTCCACCGGGTCCTCCACGGTGATGATGTTCTTGTCCAGGGTGTTGATCTTGCTCAGGGTGGCGTACAGGGTGGTGGTCTTGCCGCTGCCCGTGGGACCCGTGACCAGGATCATGCCGTAGGGCTTGGTGGCCAGCTCCTCCCACTTCGCCTGCACGTCGCTGGCCATCCCCAGGCGGTTCAGGCTGATGAGGGCGTTGGACTGGTCCAGGATCCGCATGACCACCTTCTCCCCGAACATGGTGGGGAGGGTGGAGACCCGGAGGTCGATGTCCCGGCCGTCCACCTTGAGGTGGATGCGCCCGTCCTGCGGCTTGCGGCGCTCCGCGATGTCCAGGTTGGCCACGATCTTGATCCGGGATGTCAGGGCCGCCCGCAGGTTCTTGGGCGGCGACATGACGTCGTGCAGCACCCCGTCGATGCGGTACCGCACGTGCACGCCGTTGCGGTGCGGTTCGATGTGGATGTCGGAGGCGCCCTCGCGGATGGCCTGGTCCAGGATGACGTTCACCAGCTTCACCACGGGCGCTTCGTCCACCATCTCGCGGAGGCGGTCGATGCTGACCTCCTCCTCCGCGCCCGCGGCCTCCTCTTCCGTGACCACCGCCTGCTCGAAGATGTTGCCCACGTGGTAGTGCTTGTTGATGGCCTGCATCAGCTCGTCTTCCGTGGTGATGCGGGCCTCCACGTCCAGGCCGGTCACCAGCCGGACGTCGTCCAGCGCCAGCAGGTTCAAGGGGTCCACAAGGGCCACGAGCAGCTTGTCGCCGTTGCGGCCGAAGGCCAGCACTTTGTGGCGGGAGGCCAGGTGCTGCGGCACGAGCCGAACCACATCCGGATCCACGGGGGTTGCGGACAGGCTCACGTAGGGGTAGCCCCACTGGACCCCGATGGCCTTCGCCAGGTCCTCCTCGGTGATCAGCCCCATGCGCACCAGCACCCGGCCCAGGCGCTCTCCGGTCCGCGCCTGCACCTCCAGGGCCTGCTCCAACTGCGCCTCGTTCAGCAGCCCCATGCGGAGGAGGATGCCGCCGAGCGCCTCCCGGCGGGCCAGACCCGGCCCGCCGGGCTTGGCCGCCTGGCGTCCTGCGGCCGGCGCAGGTGGCGCAGTAGCCTCCGGGGCCCGCACGGGAAGCCACGCGCCCTCCGCCTGCGGGGGTTCCTCGGCCTGTGGGGCTTGGCCCACCGGTTCCTCGACCTGCGGCTCGGGGGCTGCGGGGGCCTGTGCCTCAGGGGCCTGGGGCACCGCCTCGACCGGTTCCGGCGCGGCGGGTTCCGCGGGCGGCTCCTGTGCGGTTGCACCGGGTGTTTCCTGCGCCGGTTCCGGTGGCGGTGGGGCCTCCACACCGACCCGAACCCCGTCCGCCCCCTCCAGAGCGGCGGCGCGCTCCATCACGCTCGCAGCCTCCTCCTTCAGGCCCAGCCGCTCGTACACCTCGCCCAGGGCGAGGAGCACCACCACGGCCTCCTTCTGAAAGCCGTGGGCCTGGTACAGCTCCGCCAGGTCGAGGTAGTGGACCGGCTCGTGCGGTGCGAGCTCGATGAGCCTCTTGTACTCCCCGATGGCTTCGGCCACGCGGCCGGCACGGGCCAGGTGCTGCGCCTGGTGGAACCGCCAGGCACACTCGAGGGTCTGGTTGTGCGGAGGGATCCCCAGAGACGCCTTGTAGTCCCGCAGGGCCGCCAGCTCTGCGTCGGCCTGCTTCGACTTCGTGCTCCCTGCCCTCATCGCCCGCTCACGGCTCCGCGGCACCCGTCCCCCCGTCCGGCCTGGTTATCGGCTTGAACAGGCCAGAGCAAGTCCGGTGCCCAGGTGTTCCGGCCCCTACCGTCCGGTTGTCGGGACAGTAGCACAGCCCACGGCGGCGCCGCAAGGGAAGCGCAGAGCTGGAACGGAACTTGCTCCAATTAGACCTCTGGAGGACCCGCGGGGACGAGGAGGGAACTCTTGGCCACCATGGACGCGCGCTACGAGTTGGACGTTGCGGTGCTGAGCGGCCTGCTGGCGGACCGGCACCTGGTGACGCTGGCGCTCAACGAAGGCTTCGGACCCGAGATGCTCGACAGCCCGGTGGCCCAACGGCTCGCCCGGGTGGCGTTGGAGCTGGCCATGGTGCGCTCTTCGCCCCTGGACGAGCTCAGCGTGCGGCACGAGGTGCAGGAGCGCGGCCTGCTGAGCCCCGAGATGGACCGGCTGCTGGGCGCGGTGCGGCTCACGCGGCCTCCGTCGGCAGCGCAGATGGCCGGCTACCTGGAGGCCCTGAAGGGCCGGGAGAGCCGCAGGCGCCTGCAGGCGGTGCAGCGGAGGATCGAGGAGTTCCTCCGGCGGGGGGACCAGGCGGGGACGCGGGATCTGGTGCGGTTCGTGGGCGAGGTGGTGGGGGAGCTGTTCGAGATCCAAAAGCGCCGGTTGCGCCACCGGCTGGTGCCGGTGGGCGACGTGGTGGGCGACCTGATCGAGCACGTCCAGAACCCCACGGCCGGAGGGCTCCTGGGGTACTCCATCTCGCCCTTCGACCGGCTCAACCAGGTGCTGTCGGGCCTCCGGCCAGGCTTCTACTACGGCCTGGCGGGCGCCCCGCGCCGGGGCAAGACCAACCTGGCCCTGCAGCTGGCGAGCTACGTGGCCCGCAACCACCGGATCCCCGTGCTCTTCTACTCGTGGGAGCAGACGGTGAAGGTGCTGAGTGCCCGGCTGCTGGCCAAGGAGATGCTGGTGAGCCCCGCAGACATCCTGGCGGGTACGCTGGACCGAGGGCCCGCGACGCTGGCCAAGTTGAGGGCCGCGGAGGAAGAGGTGTACCGGTACGCGCCGTACCTGTACCTGGTGGAGGCCGGGCGGAAGGACAGCCTGGAGCGCATCAAGGCACACGCGTACAACGTCATGCAGGAGCACGACACCGACCGCATCCTGATCTGCCTCGACTACCTGCAGAAGATCCCCCTGGACGCCCCCGTGGCGGACGACAAGGCCCGCACCGACCTCATCTCCTCCCAGCTGGCGGAGCTGAGCCTGGAACTGCGGGCGCCCGTCCTGGCCATCTCGCCCCTCGACAAGGAGGGCTGCCGGCTGGACGAGCGGCCTGCGGAGGAGGAC
>BEII01000243.1 GCA_002898935.1 bacterium HR32 | reverse complement strand
GCCGCGGCGGGGTGCCGGCCCGGGAGCTGCTGGACGTGCTGAGGCCCGAGCTGGTGCGGTTCCTCCTGGTGCGGGCGTACTACCGCACCGCCATCGACTTCGACCCACAGGGCGAGACCATTCCCCGGCTGTACGACGAGTACGACCGCGCCGCGGCGGCGTACTTCGGGGAGCTTGCGGCCCGCACGCCCGGGGAGGTCCAAGACGTGCGCGACCTGGCCCGGACCTTTCACTACGCCTGGGTGCGGCCGCAGCCGCCGGAGCCCTTTTTCCGGCCGCGGTTTTCGAAGGTGGCCTTCTGGATCCAGATGCCCCACGTGCGCGTGGAGGAGCGGGTCGCGCAGGAGAAGGGTGCGCCGCTCACCGACGCGGACCGGGAAGAGCTGCGGGCGCGGGTGGAGGACGCACGGCGGTGGCTGGTGCGCTGGGCGCCCGCCCACTACCGGGTGGCGGTGCAGGACACCCTGCCGCCCCAGGTGGCGTCCCTCGCTCCCGCGCAAAGGGAGCTCCTCGCTCGGCTGGCGGACCGGCTGGAGGCGGGACCGTTGGAGGCGGACGCGGTACAAGCAGCCGTGCACGAGCTGAAGTCGGCTTTGGGGCTTTCTGCCCAGGACGCCTTCGGCGCGCTGTACTTGGCCTTCCTCGGGACGCGCAGCGGGCCGCAGGCAGGGGCGCTACTGGCGGCGCTGGACCGAAGCTTCGTGGTCCGGCGCCTGCGGGAGGCCGCAGGGTTGGAGGCAGTGCCCCGTGCGCCCTAAACCATCCCGGTCCCCTTCGCCCGAGGGCTTTCCGGGAGAAGCGCCTAGCCCCGGACCGCGCGGGCGGTGCGTCGTCCTCTGCACCCTCCGGGTGGAGCCACGCCACGTGGAGCGGATCCAGTCGGCTCACCCCCGGGTGGAGGTGCGGGCCGTCCGTCGGGAGGAGGTCGAGCCGCACCTGCCGGACGCGGAGGTTCTGTTGACTTGGGCGGTGCCGGACAGCTGGGTGAGGCAGGCGGAGCGGCTACGGTGGGTCCACGTCTCGTCGGCGGGGGTGGACCACCTGTGGGGTGGTGCGTTGTGGACGTCTGCGGTCTTGCTGACCAACAGCCGCGGCATCCACGCAGGACCCATGGCCGAGCACGTGGTCGGCTGGCTACTGATGTTCGCCCGTAACCTCCACAACCACCTGCACCACCAGCGGGAGCGGCGGTGGGAGAAGGACGTGGGCGGCGTGTTCGCGGGCAGCACCGTGGGCGTGGTGGGCCTGGGCGCCGTCGGTGAGGAGGTGGCGCGTCTGTCCAAGGCCCTCGGCGCCCGGGTGGTGGGGCTGCGCCGGCGAGTCCGGCCGTCGCCGTACGCCGACCGGGTGGTGGGCCCAGAGGGACTGCAAGAGCTGTTGGAGGAGTCAGACTACGTGGTCCTCACCGTGCCCCTGGTGCCGTCCACCCAGCGCTGGATCGGGGCGCGGGAGCTCAGCTGGATGAAGCCGCACGCGGTGCTGGTGAACGTGGCGCGCGGCGGGGTGGTGGACGAGGAGGCCCTGGTGGCCGCGCTCCGGGAGGGGCGGTTGCGGGGGGCGGCCCTGGACACCTTCGAGACGGAGCCTCTTCCGCCCGCAAGCCCCTTGTGGGACCTGCCGAACGTGCTGGTGAGCCCGCACGTGGCCGGGAACTTCCCGGGGTACGTGGACGCGGTGGTGGACGTCTTCTGCGACAACCTGCGCCGCTACCTGGCGGGAGAGCCGCTGCGCAACGTCGTAGATAGACAGGCAGGATACTGACTCGGGAGGGCTTGGCCGTGAGGACCTACCCGGTGGACCGGATCCGGAACGTGGCGGTGGTGGGGCACGGAGGGGTGGGCAAGACCACGCTGGTGGAGGCTTTGTTGTTCGCCGCGGGTGCGGTGGAACGCATGGGCCGCGTGGACGACGGCACCACCACCACCGACTTCGACCCCGAAGAGGTCCGCCGCAAGATGACCATCAACACCGCCACGGCACCCGTGGAGTGGCAGGACCACAAGGTCAACCTGCTGGACACCCCGGGCTACCCGGACTTCGTGGGCGAGGCGTACGCCGCGCTCCGGGTGGCGGACGCCGCGGTGTTCGTGGTGGACGCCCTGAGCGGCGTCCAGGTCCAGACGGGGAAGCTGTGGAAGGTGGCGCAGTCGCACGGGCTCCCGCGCTTCGTGTTCGTGAACCGCCTGGACCGTGAGAACGCGGACTTCGCCCGGGCCGTGGAAGCCCTGGCAGGCCGGTTCGGAGCACACACAGTCCCCCTCGCGTTTCCCATCGGCCGGGAGGCGCAGGTGGAGGGGGTGGTGGACCTAGTGTCCATGCGCGCCTACCGGACCGACGGCGGGGCTCCGCGGGAGCTGGACCTGCCGGAGGACGTGCGGGAGGAGGCGAGCCGCTGGCGAGACAAGCTGGTCGAGGAGGCAGCTGAGGGCGACGACGCCCTGGTGGAGAAGTACCTGGAGTCCGGGGAGCTCACGCCCGAGGAAGTCCTGCAGGGGCTGCGGGCGGGAGTGCGGTCCGGCCGCGTGGTGCCCGTGCTGTGCGGCGTGGCCACCGCGGCGACCGGGGTGCGCCTTCTGCTGGACGCCCTGGTCCAGCTGGCCCCGAGCCCCGCGGACCGCGAGCCGGAGCGCACCACGGACGGCCAGACTCTGCCCTGCGACCCCGCGGGGCCGCTCGCGGCGCTCGTGTTCAAGACCATGGCCGACCCCTACGTGGGCCGCCTCTCGTATTTCCGGGTGTACTCTGGGACCCTGCGCTCCGACTCCCAGGTGTACAACGCCAACAAGGAGCGCACGGAACGGGTGGGCCAGCTGTACGTCTTGCGCGGCAAGCACCAGATCCCCGTGGCGGAGATCCCCGCGGGCGACCTGGGCGCGGTGGCAAAGCTCGGCGAGACCCAGACGAACGACACCCTCTGTGGGAAGGACCGGCCGCTCCGCCTGCGGCCCATCGAGTTCCCGCGGCCCGCCATCGCCATGACGGTGGAACCGAAGAGCAAGCAAGACGAGGACAAGCTGGGCCAGGCCCTGGCCCGCCTGGCGGAGGAAGACCCTACGCTGCACGTGGAGCACGACCCGGAGTCGAAGAAGACGATCCTGTCCGGGCTGGGCGAGTCCCACCTGGAGATCGTGGCGGACCGCTTGCGCAGGAAGTTCCACGTGGACGTGCAGCTCGGCCAGCCCCACGTGCCCTACCGGGAGACCATCCGCCGCAAGGCCACCGCGGAAGGGCGGTACGTGAAGCAGACCGGAGGCCGCGGGCAGTACGGCGTGTGCACCATCGAGATCGAGCCGTTGCCCCGCGGGGCGGGCTACGAGTTCGTGGACAAGATCTTCGGGGGTGCCATCCCGCAGCAGTTCCGTCCGTCGGTGGACAAGGGCGTGCGCAAGGCCATGGAAGAGGGCGTGCTGGCCGGGTACCCCGTGGTGGACGTGCGGGTGACCCTGGTGGACGGCAAGACCCACCCCGTGGACTCCTCCGACATCGCCTTCCAGATCGCGGGGTCGCTGGCGTTCAAGAAGGCCGCGGAGCAGGCGGGGGTCGTGCTCCTGGAGCCCATCATGACCGTAGCGGTCACCGTACCCGACGACCTGGTGGGGGACGTGATCGGCGACCTGAACGGCAAGCGGGGCCGGATCCAGGGGATGGAACCCAACGGCGACGGCACCACCACCGTACGGGCGCTGGTGCCCATGGCGGAGATGCTCCGGTACGCCAGCGACCTGCGGTCCATCACGGGCGGCCGCGGGTCGTTCGAGATGGCGTTCTCCCACTACGAAGAGGCACCGGCCCCGGTCGCGCAGAAGGTGGTGGAGGAAGCCGCCCGGCAGCGGGAAGCCGCCCAGGCCCACTGAGCCGGTGCTTGGGAAGTGCGGGACCGAGGCCTAACGGCCGAAGTCCCGGAGCAGGAAGGCGCAGGTGT
>BEII01000242.1 GCA_002898935.1 bacterium HR32 | reverse complement strand
AGGTGGTGTTCCACGCGCAGATCGCCGCCGAGCGCGGCGCGTTCACCGTGCACGACGTGGTGGCGGGCCTGCACGACAAGCTGGTCCGCCGCCACCCGCACGTCTTCGGGCATGTGGAAGGGATCCAGACCCCGGAGGACGTCCGCGCCCGCTGGGAGGCCCTCAAGCGAGAAGAACGGGGGCAGGCGGCGTCCGCCCTCGAGGGTGTGCCCAGCGCGCTGCCGGCCCTGATCCGCGCGCAGAAGTTGTACCGCCGCGCCACCGACGCGGGGTTTGAGTGGCCGGACGTGGGTGCCGCCCTCGAGAAAGTGCGGGAGGAGCTCGCAGAGCTCGAGGAGGCGGTATCGTCCAGGGACGGTGCGGGCGTGCACGAGGAGGTGGGCGACGTCCTCATGACGGTGGCGAAGGTAGCCGCCTTCGCGGGCGTGGACGCCGAGCAGGCGCTGCGGGACGCGTGCGGGAAGTTTACCCGCCGCTTCCAGCAGCTGGAGCGGCTCGCAGCCCAGCGGGGTCAGCGGATCGAGCAGCTGTCCCTGCCCGAGCTGGAGGGATTGTGGCGCCAGGCGAAGGAGAAGGAGGGGTAGTGGCCTTGCGGCTCGACAAGTTCCTCCAACGGAGCCGGCTGGTGCGCCGCCGCACGCTGGCGGACCGCCTGTGCACCCACCACCGGGTGCGGTTGAACGGCCACGTGGCGAAGGCCGCAAGCCCGGTCCGGGTGGGCGACGTCATCGAGGTGGACTTCGGAGGCCGGCGGGTGGTGGCGCGGGTGTTGGAGGTGCCTGAGGCTCCGACTTCCGGGCAGGCGCTCGTGGAGGTGCTGGAGCGCGGCCCCTCCCCCGTGTGAGGAGGACTGCATGTCGTCCATCGTGGCGGTTTACGCGCGTGAGATCCTGGACTCCCGAGGCAACCCCACCGTGGAGGTGGACGTCCACCTGGAGAGCGGCGCCACCGGCCGCGCCGCGGTCCCCTCGGGTGCCAGTACGGGCACGCACGAAGCCCTGGAGCTGCGGGACGGGGACCCCGGCCGCTACCTCGGCAAGGGCGTGCGCGCGGCGGTCCGCAACGTGCAGGAGCGCATCGCGCCCCACCTTCTGGGCCAGGAGGCGACGGACCAGGCGGCGGTGGACCGGCTGCTGTGCGAGCTGGACGGGACTGCGGACAAGTCCGGCCTGGGCGCGAACGCCATCCTCGCCACGTCGCTGGCGGTGGCCAAGGCGGCGGCGGCGGAGCAAGGGGTGCTCCTGTTCCGTTACCTGGGCGGGGCACTCGCGGACCGCCTGCCCGCGCCCCTCATGAACGTGCTGAACGGCGGCGCCCACGCGGACAACCCCCTCGAACTGCAGGAGTTCATGGTGGTGCCGCTCGGCGCCCCGACCTTTGCGGAGGCGCTGCGGGCGGGCGTGGAGGTGTACCACCATTTGGGGCGGTGGCTGCGGGAGCGGGGCCTCAGGACCGCCGTCGGCGACGAGGGCGGGTACGCTCCAGACCTGGACACCACCGACGCCGCCCTGGACGCGCTCCTGGAGGCCGTCCAGCGTGCGGGCTACCGACCTGGCGAGGACGTGGCGTTCGCCCTGGACGCGGCGGCGAGCGAGCTGTACCGGGACGGCCGCTACCACCTGGAAGGCCGCACCCTCTCCGGTGAACAGCTGGTGAGGTACTACGAGCGGCTCCTGGACCGCTACCCGCTGGTGTCCCTGGAAGACGGCGCCGCGGAGGACGACTGGGATACCTGGCAGCTCCTCACCGAGGCGTTGGGCGCGCGGTTGCAGCTCGTGGGGGATGACCTGTTCGTCACCAACCCGGCCCGCCTACGGGAGGGGATCGCCCGCGGGGTCGCCAACGCGGTGCTGGTGAAGCCGAACCAGATCGGCACCCTGACCGAGACCTTCGCCACGGTCCGTCTGGCCCAGGAACACGGGTATGCCGCGGTGCTCTCCCACCGCTCGGGCGAGACCGAGGACGCCACCGTGGCCGACCTGGCCGTGGCCACGGGCTGCGGCCAGATCAAGACCGGCGCTCCGGCCCGCAGCGACCGCACCGCTAAGTACAACCAGCTCCTGCGGATCGAAGAGACCTTGGGCTCCTCCGCCCGGTACGCGGGGCGGTCTGCGTTCCCCCACAGCCGTACGTGAGCGGCCGTGCGCTGGCTCCTGCTCGCCCTGACCCTGGTCTCGCTCGGCTTCACCGTGTACGTGGGGCGCTGGCTCGTCGTGGCCCCCCAGGCCGCCTTGCAACTGCTCGCCGCGCCACCCCCCCATCCCGTACCCGTGTGGGGAGTTCCTTTCGCGGAGCTCATCAACCGTGCTGCCGTGCGGTACGGGCTGGACCCCGCCCTGGTGGCGGCCGTGGTCGCCGTGGAGTCGGACTTCGACCCGCAGGCCACCTCCCCGCGTGGCGCGCGGGGCCTCATGCAGCTCGTGCCCGCGGCGTGGGAAGAGTCCGCGCCCGAAGGCTGCCGGGCGCCTGCGTGCGTCGTGCGGCCCGAGGCGAACCTGCAGGCCGGCGCTCGCTACCTCCGGCGCATGCTGGACCGTTTCGGCGACCTGCGCCTTGCGCTCGCCGCCTACAACGCGGGCCCGGCCGCCGTCGAACGGCACCAGGGGTCGCCGCCCTACCCGGAGACGCAGCGCTACGTGACCCGGGTCGGGCTCGCGTGGTGGGAGCTCCGCCGCCGGGGTACCCTCACCCCCTTCAGCCGCACGCGCCTGCGGTGGGCGGACGCCCTGCCGCAGGTTGTGGCCGCGTCTGCGGCGTGTGCGTGTGTAGGCGGCGCCCTGCTGCTCGCCCGCTCCGCCGGCCGTTAGGCGCGTCTGGCCGAAGAGAGTCCTCGCGCGGCGCCGCAAGAGGGGTCTGGCCGGTCACCGCCGCCTGGGCGTGGGTGCGGGCCGGGGCACCAGCACCACCGCGATCTCGCCCGGACGCACGAGCCCGAGCTCCTCCCGGGCCACGCGCTCGACGTAGGCAGGGTCGTACAGCCTCCGGATCTCCTCCCGCAGACGTCGGTTTTCCTCCAGCAAGGCGGCCCGCTGGTACTCCAGCTCCGCCACCTGCTGGCTCAAACGGTACAGCCGGTAGGCGGCTTGCGCGGAGGAGACCAACAACAGAGCGGCGGCCAGGGAGACGGCCGTCGCCCGCACCCACCGGGGGCGGACCTGGATCGCTGCGTCGGCTGCCACGGCTCCGCTCCGTATGCGCCCTTGCGGGCGCGTGCTGCGTCCACCAGGGACTTCGCTGGGAGCAGCTCCTCTCCTGCTAGCGGAACAGGCGGTCCAGGGCCCTGCGGAACACCTCCGTGGCCCGCGCCACCCCGCGCTCGTCGAGGCCGGTGACCACCGCGCCGATCATGAGCGCCCAAACCCCTTCCACCTCGAAGTACCAACCCACCTCCTCCGGCCGTACCGCGCGCTGGGTGGGCACGATGAGCCGGCGGCGGGAACGCCGTGCCACCGCGGCGAGACCCGCCAGGTCGGCGAGCGTGGCCGGACGGCCGTAGCCCTCGGGCGGTACCACCGCGGCCTCCAGCCACTCTCCCGGGAGCGCCGCAAGCCCCTCCAGGACGTCTGGTGGCGTGTCGTGCCGGCACGCGGGCACCACCGGAATTCCCGCGCCGTACAGGTACAGGGCGAGGCGGTCCACGTACGTGTCGAGGAACGCAAACCCGAGCGCCCCCAACGTTCCCAGCTCCTCTGGGGGGACCAGCTCCTCCTCGCCAGGCACGAGCCCCGTGGGTAGGCCCGTCGCGAGGACGTCCTCTAGCCCCCGCCGCTCCTCCTGCAGCGAGCCGAACCGCGTGCCGGAGGCACGGTGGTGCACGAGCACGTGCGTCTTGAGCGCGTCCGCGCCTGCCTCGCGGGCCGCGCGGGCAAGGGAGCCGTCGTTGCGGGGCAGGCTCACCACCAGCAGGCCCCGGCGGTCCGGCAGGCCGCTCACAGGAACGCCC
>BEII01000241.1 GCA_002898935.1 bacterium HR32 | reverse complement strand
GCCGAGGCGTTCTTCGGTTCTGGTCTGGGCGCGGGTGAGCTGTGCGACGGCTTCTTCGAGGGTGCCGAGGCGTTCTTCGGTTCTGGTCTGGGCGCGGGTGAGCTGTGCGACGGCTTCTTCGAGGGTGCCGAGGCGTTCTTCGGTTCTGGTCTGGGCGCGGGCGAGCTGTGCGACGGCTTCTTCGAGGGTGCCGAGGCGTTCTTCAGTTCTGGTCTGGGCGCGGGTGAGCTGGGTCACGGCTTCTTCGACGCGGGCGAGACGCTGGTCGGTGGCCGTCTGGGCCTCTACCAGACGGGCCACCTGCTGGTCCGTGGCGGCCTGCAGCTCCGCCAGCCGCCGGACCTCCCTGGCCAGGTCCTGCACCACCTGCGGCAACGCCAGGAGCTCCTCCGTAAGGAGCAGGCGCCGCAGCTCCTCCCGCCACTCCGGGTGCTCCCCGAGCAGCCGCACCAGATCGTGAAAGTCCCGGACCCCGAAGGCCATGTCAGGCCCATTTTAGCCGGAAAAGGGGTTCAACGGCCGCCCAGGGCCCCAAGGAGCGTTTCGACGCCCGCGCGCAGGAGGTCCAGGGCACCCCGCACCACGTCCCCCACCCAGCCCACCAGGCGCTCCCACAGGGAGGGCGGGCGGCGCGGGGCTGCGTCCCCGGAGGCAGGCGCCGCGGGCCTCACGCTTCCGGAAGTCGCGGCGGGCCCGGAGATCCGCGACACGGGGGCCACCCCCCAGACCTGCCGCAGGGCGTCCACGAAGCCGGCACCCCACGCCGCGGCAGGCGGGTTCTCCGGTCGCGGGCCCACGGGTCTCACCTGCATGCTGCACCTCCGCCCGGGTCCCTGCACACTCCGTGCCGCACCGTCCACGGCGCCGCGACACCGGTCCTGCCCGGGGTCTTCAGGGGCCTCCTAAAGCCTGGGAGAAGGGCCGCAGGAAGTCTACCGCGGCCCTGACCGGGTCTTCCGCGGTCTCCAGCACCCGGTACAGGGCGCTGCCGACGATGACCCCGTCCGCCTCCTGCGCCACCGCCCGGGCGTGTTCGGGTGAGGCGATCCCGAAACCCAGGACCGCCGGGAGCTCCGTAAGCTGCCGGACCCGGCGCAGGAGCTGGACCGCTTCCGGGCTGAGCTGGTCCCGGGGGCCCGTGGTGCCCGTCAGGGACACGCAGTACAGAAACCCGGTGGACAGGGAAGCCGCGAGCCGCACGCGGCGGTCCGTGCTGGTGGGAGCCACCAGGAACACCGTGTGGAGCCCCCAACGGCGGGCCGCGGACGCCAGGGCCTCGCCTTCGTCCGCGGGTACGTCCGCGGGGATCACCGCGTCCACCCCCGCGGCGGCCGCGTCCCGGCAGAAAGCCTCCCACCCGTACCGCACCAGGGGGTTGGCGTAGGACAGCAGGGCCACGGGGACGTCCGTGTGTCCACGGAGGCCCCGGACGAACTCCAGCACATCCCGCAGCCGTACCCCGCGGTGGAGGGCCCGTTGCGCGGCGCGCTGCAGCACCGGCCCGTCCGCCACCGGGTCGGAGAAGGGGACGCCCAGCTCCAGAGCCTCCGCCCCGACCTCCACCAAGGCCGGCACCATGCGCTCCAACACCTCGAAGTCCGGGTCTCCCGCTTCGAGAAAGGGCATGAGGGCAGCCCGGCCCCGGGACCGGACGCGCCGGAACAGGGACTCCAACCGGGTCACCCCAGGACCTCCTGGCGGCGGACGGTGTCCACGTCCTTGTCCCCACGCCCGGACAGCCCCACCACCACCACCGCGCCAGGACCCAGCCGTGTCGCGAGGACGGGTAGGTACGCGAGGGCGTGGGCGGGTTCCAGGGCCGGGAGGATCCCCTCCAACCGGGCCAGGAGGTGGAAGGCCTCCAGGGCTTCCCGGTCGGTCACCGCCACATACTCCGCGCGGCCGGTTTCCTTCAGGTACGCGTGCTCCGGGCCCACCGCGGGGTAGTCCAGGCCCGCGGAAACGGAGTGGGTCCCCAGGACCTGCCCCGCCTCGTCCTGGAGGAGGTAGGTGTACGCGCCGTGCAGAACCCCGGGGCTCCCCGCGGTCAAGCTCGCGGCGTGCTGGCCGGTGTGGAGCCCGCGCCCGGCAGCCTCCACCCCCACGAGGCGCACCCCGGAGTCGTCCAGGAACGCGGCGAACAGGCCCATGGCGTTACTGCCGCCGCCCACGCAAGCCACCACCGCATCCGGCAGCCGGCCCTCCCGCTCGAGGACCTGGGCACGCGCCTCCCATCCGATGACCGCCTGGAAGTCCCGCACGATCCGGGGGTAGGGGTGGGGGCCGACGACGGATCCGATCACGTAGAACGTGTCCCGCACGTTCGTCACCCAGTCCCGCAGAGCCTCGTTGATCGCGTCCTTGAGCGTGCGGCTGCCCGCGTCCACGGGGATGACCCGCGCGCCCAGGAGCTCCATCCGGTACACGTTGAGAGCCTGGCGCTCCACGTCCTCCCGGCCCATGTACACGTCGCACGGCAGCCCGAGCATGGCAGCAGCGGTAGCGGTGGCCACCCCGTGCTGCCCCGCACCCGTCTCCGCGATCACCCGCCGTTTGCCCATCCGCCGGGCCAGGAGCACCTGCCCGAGGGCGTTGTTGATCTTGTGCGCGCCCGTGTGCAGCAGGTCTTCCCGCTTCAGGTACACGCGGGCACCGAGCTGCTCGGACAGCCGGCGGGCCAGGTATAGGGGCGTGGGACGCCCCGCGTAGTCGCGCAGCAGCGCGTCCAGCTCAGACCGGAAGGAAGCGTCCTGGGACAGGCGGGTGTATGCCTCGTCCAGCGCCGCCAGGGCGGAGAGCAGCGTCTCCGGCACGTAACGGCCCCCGAAGGGCCCGAAGCGCCCACGGGCGTCCGGAAGAGCCGCCCTCACGCCCGCACCTCCCGCAGCCGCGCGTCCGCCTCCCGCACCGCGCGGACGAACGCCGCGATCTTGCGGGGGTCCTTCTCACCGTCCGTCTCGACGCCGCTGCTCACGTCCACCCCGTACGGACGGACCAGCACCACGGCCTGGGCCACATTCTCCGGGGTGAGCCCGCCGGACAGGATCACAGGCCTGTCCAAGGAAGGCACCGCGGACCAGTCGAAGCGCTGGCCCGTGCCGCCGTAGCGGCCGGGCACGTGGGTGTCCAGCAGCACCGCTCCCACGGGGTACCGGCGCACGGCCTCCACGTCCTGTGCGCTGCGGACGCGCACGGCCTTCACCACCCGTCGCCGCATCCGCGCGCAGACCTCCGGCGGCTCGTCCCCGTGCAGCTGGACGACGTCCAACCCCACCCGGTCCGCGACTTCGTCCACGACCGCCAGAGGCGCGTTGACGAACACGCCCACCCGGACCACGAAGGGCGGGAGGGTGCGGGCGATCTCGGCGGCACGCTCCGGCCTCAGGAACCTCGGGCTCTCGGGGTAGAACACGAAGCCCACCGCGTCCGCGCCGGCTTCCGCAGCAGCCCGGGCTGCCGCCTCCGTGCGGACGCCGCAGATTTTCACGCGCGTCACGCCCCGTCTCCCCGCAAGCCCATGCGGCGCCGCACCTCGTCCATGGTGGCCACCGCCACGGGTCTGGCGCGCGCAGCCCCTGCCCGCAGGATCTCCCACACCTCCTGCGGCCGTGACACCAGGTACCGGTAGCGCTCCCGGATGGGCCGCAGCGCCTCCACCAGGGCGTCGGCCAGCACCTGCTTGAGCTCGCTGTAGCGGATGGTGCCCTCGGTGTACGCCTCGGCGAAGCGGGGGTAGGCGTCCGGCGCGAATACCTCCAGGAGGGTGAACAGGTTGGCCACCCCGGGGCTCGCGTCCGCGAGCCGTGCGCCCCGCTCGGGCGGACCCGGGTCGGTCACCGCGCTGCGGACCTTCCGCCGGATGTCGTCCGGGTCTTCGGTGAGGGCGATGTAGCTGCCGGGTACGCTCTTGCTCATCTTCTTGGTGGGGTCGTTGAGGGCCATGATGCGGG